>JABSRT010000016.1 GCA_013214945.1 Gammaproteobacteria bacterium | reverse complement strand
CATGCCCCTAACTCCATTGCGGTCATAACAAGCTCATTAATTAAGAGAATACCGGTACTTGCTAAGCCCTCTTTAATGTCCGTTGCTCTCATTGCTAATCGCTACAAATTGTAAAACTAGCCGCTTAGATTTATAAACTTTAACTATACTTCCTACCGCAGAGGCTTATTTCGACTTAAACCAAGCGCTTAATCAATGAGGACGTTGTTATGTCTATCACCTACATTCAAAAAGCACTACTAAAATTAGGATTTGATCCTGGCCCAATTGATGGCATTAGAGGCCGACTAACCATTCAAGCAATTAAAGTATTTCAAGCAACCTGTGGCTTAACTCCCGACGGCTTAGTTGGCCCGCAAACTAGCGCAATTTTATTTGATCACAGCGCACCGATGAAGAGTAAACCTTTTGCTATTCCTGTTACCATTCCTTGGTTAGAAACTGCCTATGATTTGATCGGCACTCAAGAGCACCCAGGTGCAGGCTCGAACGAGGCGATTATTGGCTGGGCCGAAAGTTTAGACATTATCGCTTACAACGACGATGATATTCCGTGGTGCGGTCTGTTTGTTGCCCATTGTATTGGCTGCCAAATGCCAGAAGAACCCCTGCCAACCAATCCCTTAGGCGCCCGCAAATGGCACAAGTTTGGTCATGAAGTATCACCTCGATTAGGTGCAGTGATGGTATTTTGGCGTGGCAGCCCGAACGGTTGGAAAGGCCATGTCGGATTTTATTGGGCTCAAGATAACGACGCTTATCATATTATTGGTGGTAATCAGGCAAATTCTGTCAGTGTCACCCGTATTGCTAAAACGCGTTTACTGTCAGCGCGATGGCCACAAGGTGGATTGTCCAGCGACAACATCACCAGACTCGCCGCTAATAACGGCCGATTACTCTCGTCGAATGAAGCGTAATTTCACTCTAAGTAGCGTGGGCAATCGTATTTTAATCTTCGTTGTCAATGTGACAACGACACTACTTTAGATGAGAGTCGTCGACACGAACAGCGAAGATCTAGCAACTCTGACCACTTCATTTTCTGGCCAATTAAACCACCTAACCAAGCCGCCCTACCTCAATAGCAACCCACTACAGCCCTTAAGTAAATACTCGAACACTAAAAGCAACGTTAATAGGAACAATTTCGATTTGCAAATTGTCTGTTGTTCAGTTAGATTAATGCCCTTAAATAGCCACAACACAATCCTTTAATTTGATTAACATGTAAGGTCTACCACTGTGAAACTTAACAAACTTATCTCAGCAATGGCATTAGCCACTGTAACTACTCTTTCTGCGCATGCGAGCACAGCACCAGTTTATGCTGACTTCCCTATCACGGTAAAAAATTATCAGGGCGATAAAGAATCATCAGTTTCATACGGTGGCCAAATGGCTCGCCACGTTTTACATAACTCGCTAAAGAAATTAGCGGGCCAAGGTAATGGCACTGCTAATCCAGAATTACTGGCTAAAATGCAGTCTTACTTTGCTAACAAAGACAAAAATCGCGCGATCATTTCGCCAGCCAGCAAAGAAGGTTTTGCCGTTGCTGAAACAGTAGTTGATCAGCTTTCTAAAGGTAAAAATCTAGCTGGTAAAGCTTACAAAGGTGTCGTAACAGGCTGGCCTGGCAACATGACTGCCGGTGAAGTACTTGCCTTTATGGTAGAAAAAGCCTCTGCTGCTGACGCCGGTTTCGACATCGTTAACGGTATGGATTACCCACAACTAATTTCGAAGTTCACTATGGGCGCGGTTTTCTACAACCAAGCTGTTGATAGCTACCTAGACGAGAAATTAGCCGCTGACGTTAAGCCAAACGACAAGCCATACAAAAAAGGCGCACCTTATACGGGTAAAGAACACGTTTGGGATGAAGCCTTTGGTTACTTCGGCGCACCTGCTCACGCGTTAACTTTAGATGCCAAAACTGTATACGGCATTGCCAAAGGCAAAAAAGAAGCGTTTGCTGCTGGTGACTACAACAAAAATGGTAAAATCGACCTTGGCACTGAAATGCTTTACTCGCACGCTTATTACGCGGCTAGTTTTGACAAAGGTGGCAAGACTAATTACCTCAACACTATCACTAAAGCTTTCATCGATGGTCGTCAGTTAATTACCGATGCTAAAGGCGAAAAACTTAGCGATAAGCAACGCGCTAAATTAGTTAGCTACGCTGATATCATCAAAGCAAACTGGGAACTCGTTATCGCAGAAGCGGCCTTTAAATATGCCGGTGTTGCTTACGAACTTAGTTCACAAATTCAAACAGCGGTCGATAATAACGAAGACGTAGCTAAATTATACAAAGATTACATTCATGTTTGGGGCGAGCTAAAAGGCTTCTCAATGTCACTGCAAACTGGCGGTAAAGATCTGGGTGAACTTGCTGTTCGCATGAACCGTTTAATTGGCTTCAGCCCAGTATTATTAGGCAACACCCAAGTAGTTGGCATTGATGGCAAAGGTAACTACCAACAAGCTAGCTCAATTACGCTAAGTCAATACGGCTTGCACATGCTAAAAGTTCAGCATTTATTAGCTGATAACTATGCACTTAAAGCACGCAGCCATGACCAGCTAGACAACTTATCGGCATTAGCTGCTAAATTAGGCGCTGGTAACCACACCGAAAACGATTAATTGATTAAAGTTAAGGTAATCGTTTTATGGCTAACGTGATCTTGGGTTAGCTCTTCGAGCTAGTTTCATTTTTGAAACTAGCTCTGCTTTCTTTTTCCACCAAGAAAGACTTATTATGAACAGTTTTTTCAGCGAATACTGGAGCGACCTAAGCCAGATTTTCGCTAACTCACAACAACGACTCTTTTACGGCTATCTGCTTTGCGCTTTAGTGATTGCCTTTATCTGGTTGGCCAAAACAACGAGCCTCAACCTGAGATCTAATCTTATTAGCGCGCTCGGTTTAAAACAGTGGCGCTCGCGCTCAGCTTTTGCCGATTACAAAATTATCATCATCAACAAAGCGATATTCTTATTTATCGTACCGCTGTTAATCACTAAATTAACCATTGCCACGGCGATGTTCGAGCTAATGCATCAAGCTTTTAGCCAGCGAATCCATTTGAGTAACGACATTCCTCGCGGGGCGATCATTGCCGCATTTACCTTATTTATCTTTGTCCTAGACGATTTCGCGCGTTTTTATTTGCATAAATTGATGCATCAGATCCCTTGGTTGTGGCAGTTTCACAAAACCCACCACAGTGCGACATCTTTAACGCCTTTAACTGTGCTGCGTACTCATCCAGTAGAAGGGCTACTATTCGCTCTAAGAAGTGCGGTAGTACAAGGGCTAAGTATTGCGGTGTTTATCTTCTTTTTTGCCGACAAGGTTGATTTGTATACTGCGCTCAAGGTTAATGTATTGGTATTTGCCTTTAATATCGCGGGCTCAAACTTACGTCACAGTCATATTGCGATTCATTATTGGCGCTGGCTCGAAAACATATTAATTTCACCGGCGCAGCACCAAATACACCACTCGGTCGAACCCCGACATTTCAACAAAAACTATGGCGCGACCATAGCGCTGTGGGATAAGTTGGCTAACAGCCACTGTTATTCAGAGCCACAACATCCGCTTAATTTTGGCCTTAACAAAAAACAGTCAGCTAGCGAACATAGCCTCTACAACTTGTATTTAGCACCCTTTTTATATATTTTTATTTCATCCAAAAAAATGGTTTATCAAAAATTGATTGCCATAAAGCTCGGTGTACTTAATAAAGCGGTTCACCGCTCGGAACAAGCTAAGTGCACAACGTCAGATAAGAACCACCGTTAACACATTTTAATTTAGCCTTTATATCCGTGACCATTGGAAATGCAGGATTTTAAGTCACCATAAAATCTGCAACTTCATTGATTGTGGGTGTATACCTTTAAACGAGATCACTATGATTACATCTTTAAACAAGACCCTAATTGCACTAGCAACGGCTGCGACTGTGCTTTCTTCACATGCAGTACTGGCCTCTACTGAAGTAAATGTTTACTCAGCCAGAAAAGAAGCCCTTATCAAACCGCTGCTTGATCGCTTCGAGAAAAGCACTGGCATTACGGTTAACCTAATCACTGGTAAAGCCGATGCACTATTACAGCGCTTAAAAATTGAAGGCAAAGCCAGCCCAGCAGACATTTTCATTACCGTTGACGCCGGGCGTTTGCAAAGAGCCAAGCTGGCAGGCGTGCTGCAACCGATTTCAAGTGAAATATTAAATAGCAACATTCCAGCCAATTTACGCGATAGCGACAACTTATGGTTTGGTTTGTCGCAGCGTGCCCGCACCATTTTCTACTCAAAAGCTAATGTTAAACCTGCTGAGTTATCGAGCTATGAAGACTTGGCCAACAGTAAATGGCAAGGAAGAATCTGCCTGCGAAGCTCTAATAATATTTATAACCAATCGTTAGTTGCTTCAATGATTGAAAACATTGGCAGCGATAAAACCCAAACGTGGGCCAACAAATTGGTCGCTAACATTGCGCGTCCACCATCGGGCGGCGACACCGACCAACTTAAAGCCGTTGCCGCTGGTGTTTGTGATATCACGCTGTCAAATACCTATTATTTTGGCCGCATTATGAATAGCGACAAAGCCAGCGATAAAGCCATTGTCGAAAAAGTCGGATTGTTCTGGCCCAATCAACAAGGCCGTGGTGTTCACATGAATGTTAGTGGCGCCGGTGTTACTAAATTCTCACGTAATAAAGACAATGCAATCAAGTTAATTGAGTTCATGTCGTCCCCTGAATCACAGGCTTGGTATGCTGCGGTAAACAGTGAGTTCCCGGCATTAAAAAGTGCTAAAATTTCTGACTCACTGAAGAGTTGGGGCACCTTTAAAGCCGATCCTATTGCGCTCAACAAACTTGGCGAAAATAACCGCGCTGCGGTAGAACTTATGGATCGAGCTGGCTGGAAGTAACTCGCATTAGCTCCGCCGGCATATCCGAAGCAATTTCGGGTGCCTAAACGGGTGGTAATCTCGCGATTATCGCCCGCATACCTCACTAATTCCCTTAGATAAAATACCCGACTTAGCTGATTCTTATCTCAGCTCTATGGTAAACTTAGCCTCTTTTATTTTGATCGCCACGAGCTTACATGAAGGCTAACCCAATAAATTACAAAACGTTTAACTGGCTTAGCAGCAGTGCTCTGTTAATTGCCCTGCTTTTGTCATTGCCAATTTTTGTTGTTTTAAGTTCGGTCTTTGGTGGTTTTGGTCCCACGTGGTCACATTTAGCCGCCACCGTTTTACCTGATTATGTCATCAATTCTTCACTGTTATTAATTGGGGTAGCACTGGGCACATTATTAATTGGCGTGCCCACAGCTTGGTTTACTAGTGTTTGTGAGTTTAAAGGAAAAAACCTCTTAAGCTGGGCCTTGCTATTACCACTGGCAATGCCCGCTTACATTGTTGCCTATACCTACACCGGATTACTCGATTTCGCCGGGCCCGTGCAAAGTACCATTAGGGAACTAACCGGATTACGTTATGGCCAATATTGGTTTTTTGAAATTCGCTCATTAGGCGGCGCCGTCGCGATGTTAACCTTAGTATTATATCCTTATGTTTACCTGCTAGCCCGGGCCGCATTTTTAGAGCAACCGAGCAACTCGCTCGAAGTTTGTCGTACTTTAGGCTACAGCCGTTTTCAGGCGTTTTTTCACTTATCACTGCCGATGGCGCGCCCCGCTATTATTGCCGGTTTAACGCTGGCATTAATGGAAACGTTGGCCGATTATGGCACTGTGCAATTTTTTGGTGTTAGCACATTTACTACCGGTATATTTCGCACATTTTACGGGCTGGGCGATCCAGCTGCCGCCGCGCAACTCGCTTCGCTACTACTAACTTTTGTCGCCTTTTTAATTATCTTAGAGCGCTATTCCAGACGCCAAAACCGCTACCACAACAACAGTGAGCAACGCCCGCCCAGTTCACTAATAACACTCTCGAAAAAACAGTCGGCCTACGTTTGGCTAGCCTGCCTAACTCCTATTACGTTTGGATTTTTAATCCCGGCAGCTGTACTAACATACTGGTCGCTGACTGAGGCAGCTTTTGAGCTGTCAGCTTTTGCCTCGCTGGCCTGGAATTCATTTTATTTGGCGTTGAGCGCGGCGCTAATCGCGGTCGTGTTATCACTGATCCTTGCCTATGCAAAACGTTTAAAAAGCAGCCCGGTAGTAGTAAGTGCCGTTACTATCGCTGGTTTGGGTTACGCCCTGCCCGGCACTATAATTGCCATTGGCATTCTAATTCCGCTCGCTTGGTTAGACCACCAAATCATCGACTTGTTTGAATCACTTTTTAACATCGAGTTGGGTTTAATGTTGTCTGGCACCTTGTTTGCGCTGCTTTTTGCTTACACCGTCAGGTTTTTAGCGGTGTCTTTAGGTGCAGTACAAAGCGGGCTCGATAAAATAAAACCTAATCTGGATAACGCTGCCCGTTCACTGGGTTATAACAACACCGGTGTCTTACACAATATCCACGTGCCGCTAATGCACAGCTCGCTGCTCACGGCATTGTTAATTGTCTTTGTCGATGTGTTAAAAGAACTGCCAGCGACCTTAATATTACGGCCTTTTAACTTCAATACTTTAGCAGTACATGCCTTTGAACTGGCATCCGATGAAAGACTCGTTGACGCGGCTCCAGCATCCCTTATGATAGTGGCTGTCGGCCTAATACCGGTCATATTATTAAGCCGTTCAATATCCCAAAAAAGAGAACAGAATTAGCCATGAACTTAGCCAAACAACTGACACCACCGCTACTTGAATTAAAAAACATTAGTGTTGGTTATGGTAAAAAAATCATTGTTAAAGACGTTTCTTTAAACATTGCACCCGGTGAAATAGGCTGCTTACTCGGCCCTAGTGGCTGTGGGAAATCAACCTTATTGCGCGCAATCGCTGGCTTTGAACCGGTACTGGCGGGAACAATAGTGCTATCTAAGCAGGTTATTTCTCAAATTAACAATACATTAGCCCCAGAACATCGTAACATCGGCATGGTATTTCAAGACATTTCACTGTTCCCGCATTTAAGTATTGAAGACAATATCTGCTTTGGCATAAAGCACCTAAGCAGGCAGCAGCGCCAGGCCCGAGTTAAACAATTATTGGCATTAGTCGAGCTAAGTGACAGCGCCAAAAGTTATCCTCACCAGCTTTCCGGTGGTCAGCAGCAACGTATTGCACTCGCGAGAGCGCTCGCGCCCAAACCAAAGCTCATTTTATTAGATGAACCATTTTCTGGTTTAGACGCTAAGCTCCGTGAAACTTTAGTGCCGCAAGTAAAGGCGATTTTAAAACAAGAAAAAGTCAGCGCCCTGATTGTTAGCCATGATCAAGCTGAAGCCTTTGCCATCGCCGATAAAATTGCGGTGATGCACCAAGGTAAAATTCATCAATGGGACAACGCGTATAACAGTTATCATCACCCAGCGACTAAGTTTGTCGCGAACTTTATCGGTACCAGTAAATTTATTCCCGCGACCACGGTTTGCGAACACTGCATCGAGACAAGTCTAGGCCGCATTGAGTCAAAATCACCTCACGGTTTTATTGCTGGGGAAAAAGTGGATTTATTAGTGCGTATCGACGATGTAACACACGACAGCAGCGCCAGCTACTGCGGCACGGTGACTAAAAAAGACTTTCACGGTTCGAGCTACACCTACGAACTAACCTTGTCTGACGGCGTGACTATTTTGTGTAGCATCCCCGCTAAATATGATATAAAACATACTATCGGCGATGAATTACAACTGAAGTTAAACATCGAAAATTTGGTCTTATTCGAGCGCTGAAAACTAAGAAGTAAGGGAGGCTGTGCATCAAACTTAGAGTAAATAAGGTGCTAATGGCGAACCAGAATTCAAGTATGGTTCGCCTGAAAGAGCCAAGAAACAAAACACAGGTCAGTCAAAAAAGTTTGGGGCTGCGTATTGGTGGCATTGATATTGGCATCGACATTAACTCTGCGAACTCTCGCATCAATCACTAATAAAATGATCGCCCTCCCCTGATATTGATACGCTGCAACGCATAGCTAATGCGCTAGGTGTACGCTTATTTAGCATCTGTACTTTATCAAATTTCCGATAATCAACCTTTTCGATTTAGTACGAAATGCTTGCCAATGAAAACACACATCACACATACCGCGAATATCAAGCAAAACGCATATATCAACAGACATTGATCTAGATCAAAGTTCCCAAAGGGTTGCTCTATACACTGATGAAAATTATTTAAACATGAGTCAAGTCGCTGAATTATTGATGGCTTCATTTTCGCATGTCATTCACGGACTAAAAACACGATGGCCACCTACAAATTAACGCCTTAAAAACATGACGTTGGGATACATCACTGTATGAACCAAGCTTATTAAGCCCACATTTTACAACTAATTTATCAAACCTAAATTTAACTATCGGATAAAACCTTGAGCAAAAGCATTAGTTCGCTGAGAATTAATCACAACGATCTGAGAATCGTAATAAATCAACAAATTCAGCAAAACCAGCGGAATCAACAAAAACATTGACCGCTTCTTTTGTGTTGGTTATTATTCCGCCACCAACTAACCCTTACCCTTTGTAAGGTTATTGATTAATAGAAAAGCAGCGCATGATAACTAAATCAGTTATGCGCTTAATATTAGTGCTGCACACATAGAGTGTAATAATGAAAAGAAATACCAACGATTTCGAAGTTACCTTCCCTGAATCTGAACAACTAGTTTCAATCACTGACCTACGTGGGGTTATCACTTATGTTAATGAAAGCTTTGCACGTGTTGCCGGCTATTCCTGCGATGAATTAGTGGGACAAAACCATAATATTGTCCGCCATCCCGATATGCCTACCGCCGCTTTTGGCGATTTGTGGGACAAGCTTAAAAATAATCAACCATGGCGCGGCATGGTTAAAAACCGCTGTAAAAATGGCGGGTTTTACTGGGTTGATGCTTATGTGACACCACTAACCGAAAATGGCATAGTCACCGGTTATCAATCGGTACGGGTCTGTCCGAGCGCCGAGCAAAAAAGTGACGCAGCGGCGCTTTACCAGAGAATCAATGCCGGTAAAAAACTCAGCGATTTTCACGCTAATCGGCCGTTAAAACATAGTTTGTTTATCTGCTTTTTGTTACTCATATGTGGTGGCCAGTTTTATCTATCGCAAAACTGGCTCAGTATTATGACCCCCTTAATAGTGGTGGCCGCAATGTTAGCTATTTACATGGAAGAATTTTTCAACCTGCCTAAGCATATTCAAAAAATTAAACAACAGATTGATAGCCCATCACGACTAATTTTTGCAGGCAAAGGCTTGGTTGGTATTGCCGATTATACTCAACAAATGTCCATAGCTAGACTGCGCACTGTGCTAGGTCGCAGCACCGATTATGGCAGCAGCCTAGTTCAAGTTGCCTCAACGCTAGGGAATTCATCAAGTCAGACACTCGACGGACTGCTTGAGCAAAGCTCACATTTGGATCAATTAGCGACAGCAATCACTGAGATGAGTTCTTCTATAGCTGAGATTAGTCGCAGTACCGTCGAATCAAAAGATAGTGTTGTGACTGTTAATAACGAATGTAAAGCTGCGATAAGTATTATTAGTGACACCGAGTCAACTATTTCAAAACTGGCAGATGATGTTCAATCTGCCGCTAGCTCTGCAGCCGTATTAATATCAGATACGGATAAAATATCAACCGTCATGTCTGAGATAAAAGGAATTGCCGATCAAACAAATTTACTCGCATTAAATGCCGCAATAGAAGCGGCACGGGCCGGAGAGCAAGGGCGTGGTTTTGCTGTGGTTGCCGATGAAGTAAGAACGTTAGCAAGCCGTACCCAAACGGCGACAGAGCAAATTGAAGACTCCATCGTTGCATTGCAACAGACATTAACGTCATGGAGCGAAATGATGCTGGCAAACCAGAGTCAGGCAGAGCAATGCTGCCAGCAAAGTAAATTAGCTCGAGAGGCGATGGCTAAAATTATTAATATGATGGCGTTGGTCACCGATTCATCAACACAGGTTGCGGCAACAACAGAAGAGCAAAGTGCGGTAGCGGAGCAAATTAGCTGTAGTGTTCATACTATTGATCAAATATCTAAGCACAATACCCAGTTGGCCCAACAAGTACAGTCAGATGGTGCACTTGTTCAAACGAGTGCACACGACATTAATAACTTAAGCGCTACCTTTCGCTAGGTTGCAACTTGACTAAGAAGACAACTGGCACATCGTTTTACCATAAGTGCTTTAATAATAAATGACGGAAATAGCTATGTTAAAAAAAATGAGGCTGATGGATAACTTACCGAGTGTTGATCAGTGGTTTTTAAAAGCCCTAGAAATGGTCTATCAGAAATACACTCCAGCTCATTGCTTTATTGCAGAAATAGATCCCTTGCAAACCAAAGCTCAAACATTATGTTATTTGAATAACGGGCAACAGGTTAGCAATATCCATTACGAGTTAGCCGCATCACCTTGTCAAGTCACTATAAGCAGCGACGAGGTTTGTTATTTCCCTCATTCAGTACAATCGCAATTTCCGCATGATGACATATTAAAAACACTGAATGCCCAAAGCTATTTAGCTATTTCATTGCGCGATCTAGGCGGAGAAACCGTAGGAATATTGGTGTGTATATTTAGTAAACCAATAGAGCTAACATCTAGCCAAATCGAATGGCTGTCTGATTTTGGCTATTTTATTCTCCAAAAGCAGACTCAGCAGCAGGCGGTCGCAGAAAAACAACAGTTGGTCGAAAACCTTAACACGGCCCAGAACTTAGCAAAAATAGGCAACTGGCGTTGGGATGTTAGCAACGATGTGGTGTTATGGAGTAAGGAAATTTATCGTATATTTGAAATGGATATTACTAACGATAATTTATCCTTTGGGCAAACCACCCAATTTATTCATCATGATGACTGTAAAAGATTCAATCATGTTATTAGTCAAATCCTCACCGGAGATAAAGATAGCGACAACCTAATTTATCGCATTGTGCTTGCTAACGGTCAAATAAAATACCTACATCAACTGGCTACCATCACAAAATCAGCCGAAGGTGAAGTAGTGTGCCTTGAAGGGACTATTCAGGATATCTCTAAGCTTTACCAATTAAACCTTGATAAGAAGCTTTCCGACGTAGTACTTGACCATAGCTCTGAGTCAATAATGATAACTGACAGCCAAAATAAAATTATTTTGGTTAACAAGGCAATGGAGCGGTTAACTGGATACAGCCAAGCTGAATTGTTGGGCAAAAACCCTAGTATTTTATCATCCGGCCTCCAAAATAGTGAATTTTATCACCAGATGTGGCAAGCACTTCTGCTAACAGGAAGTTGGAAAGGCGAAGTCTGGAATAAACGCAAAAATGGCCAAATTTATCCAGAAGAACTGGCCCTTAACGTCGTAAAAAATGAACAAGATATAGCGAGCCACTATGTGGCTATATTTAGAGATATTACAAACTGGAAAGCAACCGAGCAAGAACTGCTATTTTTTGCTAACTGTGACCCACTAACCTCACTATTAAATCGCAGAAGTTTCATTGGTCAGCTCGAGCAGCACCTCGATGTCGCTAGCGATGAAACATTATTATCAATTTTGTTTATCGATGTTGATAAATTTAAAACGATTAATGACAGCTACGGCCATGAAACAGGTGATTTGTTATTGTGCGAGCTGGCGAACAGATTATCTAAAATAATAGGTGAGAACGACTTGCTCTGCCGCTATGGTGGCGATGAATTCACCCTGCTAATATCTGATACGTCGTTAGTGAAAACTCAGGTTATTTGTGATCAAATACAACGTTGTTTTAATCATCTGTTCAAACTCAATGAGGTGGCTGTTGATGTTACGGCAAGCATTGGCGTTGCAATGTACCCAGATGCTGGTACAACGGCCAAGCTACTGTTACGCCATGCTAATCATGCAATGCATAATGCTAAAAATGATGGCCGTAATTGCATTTCTTTTCATGATACCCTTTCACAAAAAAAGTACCAGCATAAACTGGAGTTAAAAAAACAGTTAAAACTTGCCTTAGAACAGGGACAGTTGCACGTCTATTATCAGCCAATTGTTGATATAGAAAAAAACCAAATATCTAAGTTTGAAGCGCTTGTGCGCTGGCCTAATGGCGATGGTGGTTTTATCTCCCCCAACGAATTTATTCCTATTGCACAAGAATATGGTTTAATTCATCTGGTCGGTCAATTTGTGCTAGAGCAAGCCTGTCTTGATCTAAAGCACCTCCATCGGCAAGGTTATAAGCACATTAGCTTCTCAATCAATCGCTCAATTAGCGAGTTTTTTCACGATGAGCTAGAGCAGGAATCGATAGCGACTGTGATTGCAGCGGCTGGTTTACCCTATGATTCAATTGTGATTGAGATAACAGAGTCGACAGCACTGTCCGAAAACCGCTATGCCAAGAAAGCACTATCTCAACTAAAAGCGAGAGGGATTAAAATCGCACTTGATGATTTCTGTACCGGCTACTCATCGTTAAACTATTTGATTGATTATGATGTCGATATTATCAAAATCGATCGTTCTTTTGTCAAAGCTATTAAACAGGATAAAAATAGCCAAATATTGACCTCAACTGTGATTGAGCTCGCGTCAAAATTAGGGATAGAAGTTATTGCAGAGGGGGTTGAAACTGATGAACAATTATCCTTTTTACGCCAGCAAGGTTGCAGGTACATTCAGGGATTTTATTTTAGCCCCGCAGTGCCGATAGCTGACTGCCTATCCCTCCTAGGAAAGTACTCGAGCTTAAACCGACAGCTAAACTTGGTAGGTTAAACACCATAAAATAAACTATTTGGTTCATTGCTAGAACTACCTATTAATGACACTACATTAACAATGTAGCAATATTGGTGTATTCAACGAAACTACTATCGTATAAGTTAAATTTTAAAATTATTAGCCAACCAGAACGACTTTTTCGATCGAGAAGTCGGAGATTGATATGATGAAAAATAAAGTTAAATATAATTTAAGTATATTACTTTTTATTACAATTTTTCTTACCGGTTGTGTTGAACAACCTTATTCAAAACTGAACGTTGGCACAAATGTTTGGCCTGGCTATGAACCATTATATCTGGCAAGAGAAAAACATTTTTTTGATCACAACAAATTTAAGCTTGTTGAACTTTCATCCGCAACACAAGTTCTACAAGCATTCCGTAACGAAGTGATCGATGCGGCAGCTATAACGCTCGATGAAGCTTTATTGCTGCTGGAAAATGGTGAACAAATTAGCATTGTTTTAGTGTTTGACATATCAAATGGTGCAGACGCCATTATTGGGCAAAATAGTCTCAATTCATTTAGTGATTTAAAAGGTAAAACCATCGGCATTGAAAGCACGGCACTTGGTGCATATATGTTAACCCGCGCGTTAACTCTCAATAATATGCCGATCAATGATATTAAGATCAAAAAAATGGCTGTAGATTCTCATGCGCGTGATTTTCTTAGCAAGGCATTAGATGCAGTGGTCACTTTTACTCCGATAAAAGATAAACTAATTAGTGAAGGCGGCAACGTTTTATTTACCAGTCAACAAATTCCAAATGAAATTGTCGACGTTCTCGTTGTAAGAAATAGTTACCTTAAAAGCAACCCAATGATTATTCAAGAATTGATTAACTCGTGGTATCAATCATTAGATTTTATAAAACAATATCCAGAGCAAGCCTTATTAATTCTAAATAAACGGATGCATTTAACTCAGCCGGAACTAATTAAAGCTTATAGTGGATTAATACTGGCCAACTTTGAGATAAATCAACGTCTATTGCACAATGAACAGCAACTTATTCCTATCGCCGAGAAGTTAATCTCGGTGATGTTAGAGCACCAACTGCTCCACAAAAAACTTGATGCTAGCGTACTGTTCCCACAAAAACCATTCGTAAATAAACCCGTAGGCAATTGAAATGAACGACTGTCAATCTCAGCTTCGTTGCAAAGTATCGGCTGTTGTTTTTATTGTTATTTTCGCTGTGTTATCAATCGTTTTTAGTAGCTTATCAAAGCACTTTGCTAATCAAGCGCTTGAAGACAAAATTATTGACGTAAAAGATAAGGTTTTTTCTTTACAAGAAACATTATTATTTCTTATTTCAGAAAACGAAACAGCACAGCTACAAAAAACCATTACGTTTTTGGGCACTCATATAGACCTTAACAGAGCACTTTTAATTAACGCTAAAAAAAATGTTATCGCATCATCGCGTATCGAATATATTAACAAACCAATAGCAAAAGTTTTTACCCCCACTACATTGGTCATCGTGTTGAATGAGCTAAAAAAAGTGACACTGAACAAGAAAATTCACGTGTGGGTAACTGATGATAAAAAAACTCTTTATGCTGTAGTGCCTGTTATTACCCCTCAGCACTCATCAAAATTACTGCGTCAAGAAACAGTTGCTACATTATTTATTGAGTATCAGTTAAATAATGATAACCCAATGTCTTTACTACGGTTTCAATCGTTATTCTACCCAATTGCCATCGCTTTATTTTTGGCCGCTGTTTGCATTACAGTTTATCTTAATTTTGTTGTTAGCCGCAGAATTCAAATAATACAACGCGCTTTAGAAAGCTTCAGTGATGAAAAAGTGTTCAATCCGATTAACGTTAAAGGCAACGATGAATTAAGCAAAGTTGGACATGCTTTTAACGAAATGGCCAACAAAGTACTTCATCAAAACCAATACTTACATCAATTTAAATACATGATAGCCAGCTCACCAGACATGCAAGCGTTGGTGGATAAAAACTTTGTATACTTAGCAGCAAACAACGCGTACGCGGTAAGGTTTAATTTAACCGTTGAGCAGGTGATTGGGCAAAAGGTTATTGATGTTGTCGGTGAGGAGTATTTCAACTCTATTTCGAAAGTTAACATTGAGCGATGTTTGAAAGGAGAGACAGTTAGGACAGAGCAATGGCTGAGTTTTCCTTCATCTGATAAAAAATATATGGAGAGTACATTTTTACCCTATTTAAAATCGGATGATGACATACACGGTATTGTTATCTGTGTTCGAGATATCACGGTGCAAAAACGACAGCAGGTGGATATCGAAAAATCAAACCTCGTCGTTGAAAACAGCCCTGTCGTTATTTTTCGTTGGCGAGCAGATTCCCCACGAACAGTTGAGTATGTTTCCAAGAATGTAATTATATTTGGTTACCGAGCGAATGATTTCCTAACGGGTGAAATCCAATATAAAGATATTCTACACCCCGATGATGTAACCAAATTCAATGACGATATTGCATATTTTACTCAACGAGGTTTTTCACAATTTAAACATGAATATCGCATCACCTCCCCGACAAAAGAAATATGCTGGATAGAGTCTAGAACTTCGATTGAACGTGACCTTCAGGGCAAAGCAATATTTTACCAAGGCGTAATTATTGATATCACCGAACGAAAACAAGCCGAACTTAAATTAGATGAATCAAATACATTGTTAACTAATGTTATCAATTCGACGCCTGATCTTATTTTTGCAAAGAATAGCCAACTTCAATATATATTGGTCAATAATGCTTTTGCGAAATCAAAAAATCAATCGGTCCAGTCTTTAATGGGCACTAAAGATCATCAGAACAACTTAAATGTTGAACAACGTTCTCGAATCGAATCACAAGATAAGAAAGTTTTAGCAGGGGAAACTATTCATAGTAAGAACTGCACCTCACTAGCAATGAATAAGAACATAATAGAAATAACAAAAGCACCACTATTAAAAGAAGACGGAGAAATTGCTGGGTTAATTGGGATTGGGCATGACATAACCGTACATATTAAAAGCCTAAAAAAAATATCTAAACAACAAAAAGAGTTATCCCAAATTATCGATGCGATGTTCGATGCTGTAATTACTATTGACGATACCGGTACGATACAAACATTCAACAAAGCAGCTGAAGGTATATTTGGGTTTAGAGTCGAAGAGATACTAGGAAAAAATATAAACTTACTGATATTAGAAGAATGCATCGACCAATTGTATGATCACATTAAAAATCGCCCATTAACTTACGAAGAAAAGACCATAAATTACGAACGAGAAGTGACTGCACAAACAAAAGACAATCTGTTATTTCCAATCAATTTATCGATAGCTGAATTACCAAAAAATGCCCTAGACAAACGACATTTCATTGTCGTTTGTCAGGATTTAACCAAAATAAAACATCATGAGGAGCTCTTTAACCGAAGTCAGAAAATGGATGCATTAGGTCAACTCACCGGGGGGATCGCGCACGATTACAATAATATATTAGGCGTGATTTTAGGGTATGGGGAGCTGTTGAAAATGCAACTAACCGAGACCCCCAAATTACTTAATTATGTCGACCAAATTAGTCAAGCGGGCACTCGTGCAGCACAATTAACAAGAAAGTTATTATCCTTTTCTTGCCAAACTCCAGCCCAAAAAAGTGACATTAATATTAATGTATTAATTAATAATAATGTCGAAATGCTGACAAAAACACTCATCACAGTAGAGCTTCAACTTAAACTTAATAAAGATATTAGCTTTGTTAATATTGACAGTAATTCATTTGAAGATATGTTGCTTAATATATCCATCAATGCCATGCACGCTATGCCTAATGGCGGCCAGTTAATAATATCAACGAACAAAGTCACTTTATCAAAAGAACAAGCCAGTACCCTTGACGTTAAAGCGGGTGAGTTTGTGTTGTTAAGTATTGAAGATAATGGCAAAGGCATGACAGAGGATATAAAAGATAAAATTTTTGAACCTTTTTTTTCCACCAAAGGAAAACAAGGTACCGGTTTAGGTTTGGCGCAAGTTTATAGTTTTATTCGTTCATCAGCGGGTGCAATTACTGTTTATTCAGAGCTAGACAAAGGTACACAATTTTTACTTTACTTCCCTATTCACTCGAGTATAACCGAAAAAAAACCAGTCGTTAAAATAGAACATAAGCAAGTACTTTCGGGTAGTGAAACTATATTAGTCGTTGATGATGAACCTCAGCTTTGCAACTTAGCAACCGAAATACTTTTAGCTCATGGTTATCAAACTCTAACTGCCGCAAACGGTTTAGAAGGTTTAGCGCTATTACAGCTACACCACGTAGATTTAATTGTATCAGACCTTATTATGCCAAAGATGAATGGCTATGAGTTAATGGCACAAGTACAAACACGTTACCCTGATACTAAAATGATATTAGCTAGTGGGTTTCAAGGAGAAAACGCAAAGACGACTCTTTGTGCACCTGTGCTCGAGAAACCCTATAACTCAGTTCGGTTACTGACTCTAATTCGTCAATCGCTTGATACTAAAAGACCCTATCATCAACAAATATTATCTCCAAGTATAATAAGACGAATAAAATGGACATCAGAGATGAGTATTGATGGTGGTGGGCTCCTCGATGATGACCATAAAAATTTGTGCAAGCTGTTAAATCGTTGCCAAGACTTGTTAGGAAAAAATGACATTCATCAGCGGTTAGATCAAATTATTTCTGAACTAGTTGAATATACTAATGTACATTTCAAACGAGAAGAGCTGGCAATGAAAGCCTGTCATTACCCCTATTATAAGAACCACTGCGAAGTGCATAATATGATGGCTGACACACTTACCTCTGTAATAAAAAATAACTCTGACCAATATATTTTAAAGTGGTTAACGACCAACTTAACCGACTGGTTAATGGAGCACGTTATGGTTATGGATAAATCATTGGATATCTTTATTGAAAAATATAAAGAGCAAGTGCAACAAGCACTGGCAAATAAAGTAAACGGTGATTGTGATGAGTAAGTTATTTATTGTTGATGATGATCCTTTTACCTGTGATTTACTTGAAGCAATCGCCAAGCCTTTATTTTTAAATATTGAAACATTTCAAAGCTCTCGTCTTTTTTCAAAGGTAAAAATCAACGATGACGATATCATTTTACTCGATTTAATGATGCCTAATATGGATGGGATTGAAGTTATTCGCTTCCTAGCTAAAAGCAACGCTACTGCAACCCTAGTGCTTATTAGTGGCTACGATCGAGGAGTATTACACTCAGCTGAGGCCCTAGCTCAAGACCATGGCTTAAGGGTTGCTAAACATTTTACAAAACCAATCCCGACGACTGAATTAATATCATTACTTTCTACATTATTTGATCAAAATATAAATAACGAAGTGAAGCTACCCGGCAAAGTAAAACCAAATTCTGCCACATTTATCCCAGACAAAGACGACTTGCAACAGGCGCTAAAAAACAACCAGTTTATTATTAATTTTCAGCCTCAGATACTGATGAAAACGGCCGATATATTTGGAGCCGAAGTATTGGTTAGATGGCAACACCCTGAGCATGGCTTAATTTCCCCTGACAAATTCATCCCTCTTGCAGAGCGCTCAGGACAAATGGGACAACTCACTGAAGAGATAATCTACTTAGCGATTGAGCAATCAATGAAGTGGCAAAATATGGGTAAGGCAACAAAATTATCAATTAACATTTCTGCACAAAATATAACCAGCCTTCAATTGCCAGAACAGTTAAAAAAGTTAGTTAAACTGCACCACTTAGATCCTGCGATGTTTATGTTAGAAGTAACAGAAAGTACCCTGATGAACAACATTACTACTTCTTTAGATATTCTTACTCGCTTACGCTTGAAAGGCTTTCAACTCTCGATTGATGATTTTGGTACTGGTTTTTCTTCACTATCGCAACTGCATAAAATTCCGTTTACTGAATTAAAAATAGATCAGTCGTTTGTTTCTAATATGTTAGACGACCACGACAGTAGAGCGATCGTTGAAACCTGTATTATGTTAGGTCATAAGCTGAATATGAATGTTGTTGCAGAGGGCATAGAGAACCAAGCAACGTGGGATATTCTGTTAGAGGCAGGTTGTGATATCGCTCAAGGCTATTTTATTGCTAAGCCTATGTCTGCCTCAGAATTTACAGATTGGGAGTATGGGAATACAAGTTCTCGATAGATAGACTAATATTGAACGTAGAGTCGGCGAATTAGTTCTGACATATCAACGGGTTTATCAAAGCAAGTTTCAGCGCCTAAATCCATAAGGCGTTGTTTTTGTGATAGTGTTATATTCCCTGACAATACGATAACCCGAATATGCTGAAGCAGAGGGTCTTGTTTAATTTTTTTACAAACTTGAAACCCATCAATTCCTTCCATCATTATATCGAGTAAAACAACCGTAGGTTGAAATTCTTTCACCATAATTCCAGCATCAAAACCATCCAAACTTATTGCGACTTCAAGTTCTTCGTCATTGACCAACAATGCTGTTTTCAAGAATTGAGCAAACAGGCTCTCATCATCTACGATTAAAACTTTTGGTTTGTTGTCATTGACAATATTAAGTTGAATTTTCTTATCACAAGCAAATTGCTTAATGTCTTCCAATTTGAATCGTCGATGTCCCCCTGCGGTTACCATCGCTTTCAAATCACCTTTTTCGGACCACAAACGGATAGCGGAAGGAGAAACCATCAGTAGCTCAGCAACTTTATTAGGTGTTAAATAACTTTTTTTAGACGCCATAATCAGTATTCGTATATTCTCTGTTGAAATATTTAAAATTAATAACCGATAAAAAATTGTACCTACAAAGTATAGATATATTATAGGCTTAATACTCTAACTCTAGCATTTACAATTATCAGAAAGTAGCAATTTTTCCCTTTTATCTTAAAACATTACTGATAACTAAACGCTTCTTGGAGTTGTAGTGATAATTACAACACGGGAAAGCTCTTAAATCACATCCATTCGTTATATTTTTGATATCGCGTCATATTATTGTCAACTCCAATGAGAGTTTGACCATTTCACATGAGTGATATTACCAGTAACATACAACCCTATTACATCCATTTCCAATAATCTTGTGCTTAAAATAAAACTCTCAAGTGCTACTTATTTACCACTACAGCCATCAATACAAAGGCGTGCACATCAACGGCGAATTTTTTACTGTCATGTACTAGTTTATTTAAATATACAGAATAATAATCTGTAATTAAAAAGCACGCTTGCCGATTATGACTACGCTATATGACATGTTGAGGGGCACCAGCAAGGTTGAGTCGAGATCGTCGAGTCATCAATACTCACCAACTATTTTTCTGAGTATAGTCGAGAATTTACAACTACTCTGCCCTCTTGATTACTAGCTATTCTTTAATCTCGAAAACTTAGTTAATCTAAGTTATTCAAGTTAATAAGGTACAAAGTAAATGACTAAACAGAATTTAATTCCGGTTCGCCTAAAAGAGGCAAGAAACAACGCACAGCTCACTCAAAAGGATTTAGGGCTGCGCATTGGCATCGACTTTAATTCTGCGAGCGCTCGCATGAACCATTACGAAAAGGGCCGTCACACACCTGATATTGACACGCTGCAACGCATAGCTGATGCGTTAGGTGTACCACTTAATTACTTCTTTTGTGAGTCAACCTATACTGCTGAGTTAGCTTGTTTGATTGCCAAGCTTAATGACGTTCAAAAGCTAGCTTTCATTAAAGAGTTATCTTTAAAAATAAATACCGACCAATGATAAGGCTGACTGGCGATTATATCTGCGGAGAATATTTAACATAACATGACACAGTAGTGGTAAATTGATCTGATGTTATTAACGGTGATTTTAAATTTAGATAAAGAGATTTATTGTAGTGATAGTGAGTTGGTACGATTTTAATATAGGATTTTAATATAGGATTTTAATATAGGATTTTAATATAGGATTTTAATATAGGATTTTAATATAGGATTTTAATATAGGATTTAAGGCAGAAGTTAACTGGTGGCGACTTACCAGCCACACCTCGGCACATGAGTCCTTAGCTGCGGTTGCTCCCTTCCGGGCCTGGCCGAGTTCACTAAGTATCATTGCGAGGGGACCGATAAGTCACCATTAACGCGGCGCATTGTCTAATGAGTTGGGCTTGGTTGCAAGTGATTTTATTGGTTTTTCTATGTAAAACGCCCCAAGTGTTGCTTTATCGAACAATAGTTGTGTTCAGCTAACATTAATTGGTGCGAGGTATCTTGGCTAGCGTAGTAACTCTTTCATTAACCACTTTATACTATCGTCGATGAACAACCTTAGCCGTTGGTGTTTTTATCTGCAATGGAATAACGATAACAAACGAGAAGCCGATTATGAAACTAAATCCATTATCAAAAGTTGCCATTTTATCTCTGTTTAGCCTTGGCTTAGCAGCCACACCTGTACTTGCTGCGAGTAGCTCTGATGCCAAGAGTGAAATGACTAAGGTCACTAAAGAAAAAAGCAGTAAAATTATCGTCAAGAAAGATAAGATCAAAACCAAGTCGACCACTTCACTAGCCCAAACATCTAAAGATAAGCTCAAAACAAAAAAGAGCCTAGTTAAAGTACCAAAAATGTCTAACCAGGTTGTTAATATCAACAAGGCTAACAAAAAACAGTTAATCAGCGCATTAAGCGGGGTCGGCGTGAAAAAAGCCCAAGCGATTATTGATTACCGTAAAAAACATGGTGCTTTTAAGTCGACTAAAGAGCTACTGAAGGTCAAAGGCATTGGCGCTAAAATTCTAGCAAAAAACAAATCAAACATTATGCTAACTGGCGCTGCGATAAAAGTGCGCAAACCAACCACAGCCAAAAATGCAGCTAAGGTTAACGTCAAAAAAATCAGCACATAGCAATTCACTGTGTGATAAAAACTAAAAAGCCGTCAAACGACGGCTTTTTAGTGCGAATTAGACCCTAGTTGATTAATGTTAGCTCTGAAATTCTTCTAAAATTAACTCACTTAGCAAACAACCAGCGCGACCTAATGGCCTCTGTGACGATGATACTAACTGCGGCACAAACGAATGACGAGAACCACTAACGTAATCTAACTCGATTAATTGCTTATCGGTTAACTCATCGTCAATTAAATAATCAGGGACCCAGCCATAACCTAGCCCCATCATAATTGACTCTTTTTTGGCTATAAAGCCACTCAAGTAAAAGACCCGTTCACTGCCAAACTGTAATTCATCTTGATAATGCGGATCTTGCTCGCCAGAGTCGGCAATAGTTAATTCAATGTGTTCATGCAAATGCTTTAATTCGACCTTGTCTAGGGCCGCGAGCGGATGCTCAGGTGATACCACCAACACGGTATTCATCTCTTTTAAAGGATGAGCAATCAGGTAAGGGGTCGGTTGAAAACTTTTCACCAGCATTAAGTCGGACTTGTTGTGATCAAAACACAACTGCACCCCACTGAGAAATTCGGTTCTTAGCCTAACGCGGGTTGGAACATCCATCTGTGACAAACGTTTAAGTGCACGCATAATAGGCTGAGTTGGCAGCGCACCATCAATAATAATTTCGAGTTTAGCTTCCCACCCCTGGCTAAAGCGTTCCGCTAACATTTCAAGATTATGAACTTGCTGTAATAGCCGCCGCCCTTCACCTAAAATGGCATTGCCTTCCGCGGTTAGTTCAGCACGATATTTACTGCGATCGAACAACGCAACGCCTAAATGTTGTTCTAGTTTTTTTATTTGATAGCTGACAGCTGATTGTGCTCTGCCCAGTTCTTCGGCCGCCTTGGCAAAACTGCCGCGCTGGACAATTAAATCAAGGATTTTTAACGTTTCAATATCTAGCTTCATTAAAGATTATCTAATTAATAAGTTTAAAATAAATACGATATAACAGTGAAGTACTCAGGCATGAAAAAAAACCACCCTAACACTCATCGTGTTCAAGTACTTGGTTTCGGCCTTTGTTCTTAGCGTCATACAGCGCTAAATCGGCGTCTTTAATCAGTTCGGTCAAGGTTTGAGAATTTCTTTTGGCGACGCCCACACTGACCGTCACTGAAATAACACCGTCGGGTATTTTAAACTGAGTTTGCTCAACAATAGCCCTAAAATGCTCAAGGTAGATAGCACAACGCGAGGCTGCAACCCCTTTTAGTACAACAATAAACTCTTCACCGCCATATCGGGCCGCGGTATGATTTGCAAAAGTATTATTGAGCAACTCAGCCAGCCGAACCAACACAGCATCACCACTATCATGACCATAGGTATCGTTAACGGCTTTAAAATGGTCGATATCAATAAGCGCAACCGCTATATCTTGGTTACGAACACGATATAGTTTTTCCGCAGTATCAAAAAAGTAACGACGGTTATAAAGTTTGGTTAAATAATCTCGGTTGGCGGTCTCTTTAATTTTAGCAATCAACGAGATTTGTTCCATCGCTTTCAAAATTCGCCATTGGAACTCTTCTTGTAAAAAAGGCGTGAGCAAGAAATCATTAGCGCCATATTTAATAAAACGCGCTGGCAGTGTTTTGTCGTTAGATGAAGACAAGCCAATAATCGGAAACTCATCGCGCGGGCGCTCTAGACGTACCGCACGGATCAATTCCATGCCATTCATTTTTGGCATATTATAATCGGTAATTAAGAGGCCAATATCCGGATTTTTCTCCAACTCGGCTAATGCTTCAATGCCATTTGTCACCTCAACAACCTGATATAATAATTTACGTAACTGCATGCAAATGTATTTTCGTAATGGCTTTGAATCATCAGCCACTAATGCGGTAATATTTTGATTCAGTAGCAATTGGTTGGCAAGCTTTACCGCCGTGACATATGAATCACGGTTTTCTTTATAAATATAATCAAGCACGCCCATCGTCAGCATGTAATCACGCCGCTCTTCATCCATTGTCCCAGTAAGGACAATGGTTGAAATCCTTTGCTCAAGCAACATTACAACGACTTCACCGTTGGGAGCGTCAGGTAAATTCAAATCAGCTAACGCCAAGAAATAGTCGTTACACGCAATAAATTCAACCGCTTCCGCCATAGTACCAGCTAAGTCGAATTCACAATGAAGCTCGGTTGCCGCCAGGTGTTTTATCACCCTTTGCATTAATAAACTGTCTTCTATGATAAGTAGTTTTGACATTTATCGCCCATACGTTGTCTCACAAATGAATACTATCTAACTTTAAAGCTACTACACTCGGCTGGAGTAATTCAACTAAACTAATGATTAAAAATAATTTATTTCATCATTAGTTAAAATTCGCCACTGGCCACTCGGCAAACTATCATCCAAAACTAATGGCCCAACGGCGGCGCGGTGTAATCGAATAACATGGTTGTCTACTGCAGCAAACATCCGTTTTACTTGGTGATACTTGCCTTCACTAAGTGTTAATGACGCTTTGTGAGCACTAACAAGAGTCAGCTGGGCCGGTTTAGTCAGTTTATTTTCACCATTGAGTTCAATGCCCGCTGCAAACTGAGCGACTAATGCTTCGTTTAACGCTTCTAATAATTCGACTTGATAGACTTTTTTGCATTCTCGGTTAGGTGACGTTACTCGGTGTGACCATTGGCCATCATCAGTCAGCAGCACTAAACCTGTGGTATCTTTGTCAAGGCGACCTGCAATGTGAATGTTGTTACGCATTTCAACCGGTAATAATTCCAAAATACTGGTGCCGTCATCATCTACTGTCGAGCACACATAACCTTTAGGTTTATGTACCATGAGATACAACGGGCCGCGCACATTAACAACCTTGCCTTCATAACAGACCACATGCTCTGTTATCTTGATATCACCCTTTTTTGCGACCAAGCCATCAACGGTTACACTTTCACGGTGCAGCGCACGTTTTGCCTCTTTACGAGACAGGTTGGTATTTTCACTTAGGTATCGATCTAATCTCATTATTTATAACCATTTATAAACATCCTTGTCTTTATCATCAAACCAAATTCCGTCGGTTACTTTATTTCATTGACACGCTTTTGACGCCTCACCACGAATTGCGATTATAACAATGCTATTAACCAGATCACAGCGAATAAATGACTACATCAAAAGTAACGATTCACCCGTTATGGGTTATATATGTTCAATCACCAAACAGCCGGCTGAATAACCAGCACCGAACGAACAAATAATCGCTTTGTCACCAGCGACCATGTCATCATGATAACGGTGAAAAGCAATAATCGAACCCGCAGAAGCAGTATTAGCAAACTCATTTAAAATAATTGGCGCTTCATCACCAACCGGATCGCGCCCCAGTACCTTGCGCGAAACAAAAGCATTCATGTTGATATTGGCTTGATGTAAAAACAATCGTTTTAAATCACTCGCCTTTAGGCCAGCGCGTTCAATTTGTTGGTCGATTAGGCTATAAACCATCGGCAGTACTTCTTTAAAGACCTTGCGTCCGTGTTGCACGAACATTTTATCTGGGTCAAACATCGTTTCTGGGTTACAACGATTAAGGTGACCAAAATTACTGCGGATATTGTTGGAGAAGGTCGTCATCGGCTGTTGCGACAAGATCTTAAAGCTATGATCAGAAGTTGCCGTTTCTTGATGCTCAATCACTAGTGCAGTGGCAACATCACCAAAAATAAAGTGACTATCGCGATCGCGATAATTTATTTGTGGTGAAGTAAGTTCCGGGCTAATCACCAGCACAGTTTTGGCCGTGCCACCAAGCAAGGCATTTGAGGCATTCATTACCCCAAAGGTCGCTGATGAACAGGCAACTAACATGTCATAAGCCCAGCCCTTACAACCCAGCTGCTGCTGCACTTCAATGGCAAGTGCCGGATACGCACGTTGGGTATATGAACAAGCGACAATAATCAGATCAATATCTTCAGCCGTTTTATTGGCGGCTGCCATTGCTTGCTTGGCCGCGCCAATCGCCATTTCTGCCTGTAACGATACTGCGTTATCAGGGCGCTCTTTGATTAGCGGCATCATGGTTTCAGGATCGGTAATACCTTCCTTCACCATGACGTAGCGGTTAGTAATACCAGAGGCCTTTTCAATAAAAGCACTGCTTGATGGCTTTAATGCCTCAATTTCACCGGCTTGGATTGCCGCACTATTTTCATTGTTAAACTGTTCAACATACTGATTGAATGCAGTAACTAACTGATCATTTGAGATACTATGAGGGGGGACATACAATCCACTGCCACTAATTACAACTGCCATTTTAAAACTCCGTCAGCATTAGCTTAACTAATATATAAAAGTGACTGGCGAGCAACCAAGCCACTTACTTTGAAAAGTCTGTAGTATAGCAAGCAATATTAAAAACTGCTCGACATTAACAGCTAACACCATACATCATGATAACGGTTATTGCAGAGCTTTAATTGCCTGCTCGAGTCCGGTCACGGTCATCGGGAACATTTGCTGCTGCATCAATTGCTTAATATAGTCAATGCTGAGGGTATAACGCCAATGTTCCTCGTTAATTGGGTTTAACCAAATGACTCGTTCAAAATGATTGGTTAAGCGAGATAACCATTGCTGACCAGACTCTTCATTCCAATGCTCGACACTGCCCCCCGGATAAGTTATTTCATAAGGCCCCATCGAAGCATCGCCAATAAAGATAACCTTATAATCTTTATCGTAGGTACGAATAATGTCCCACACTTCTTTGCGATCGACCCCGCGGCGCTGATTATCTTGCCACACGCTTTCGTACACGCAGTTATGGAAGTAAAAATACTCAAGATGTTTGAACTCACCACTGGCGGCTGAAAACAGCTGCTCAACTTGGGCAATATAAGGGTCCATTGAGCCGCCAACATCAAAAAACATCAAGACCTTAACCGCGTTATGGCGCTCTGGCACCATTTTTAAATCTAAATAGCCTGCATTATTCGCCGTCGCTTTAATGGTACTGTCTAGATCTAAGATGTCGGCTGCACCAGTACGAGCAAACTTGCGTAGTCGTCGTAATGCCACTTGCATATTACGCGCCCCAAGCAACTGCTGGTCACTTAAATTGGCAAACTCGCGCTTATCCCACACCTTAGCTGCGCGGTTATTTCGATTGCCTTGCTGGCCAATTCGTACCCCTTGTGGGTTATAACCATAGGCGCCAAAAGGCGAGGTGCCGCCGGTTCCAACCCATTTATTACCGCCTTGATGGCGCTTTTGTTGCTCTTTTAATCGCTGCTGCAGGGT
The DNA here is from genome assembly GCA_013214945.1 of Gammaproteobacteria bacterium. Lineage (NCBI taxonomy): Bacteria > Pseudomonadati > Pseudomonadota > Gammaproteobacteria > Gammaproteobacteria bacterium. The sequence continues at coordinate 86,475 of JABSRT010000016.1, read as the reverse complement.
GTCGAGTAATTCGTCTAACGAACCAAGTGCTTTAAGTTGCTCTTTTTCTTGTGCGGTGAGCACTTTTTCAAGTTCTTTGCGTAACCAATCATCGGGAATGTCTTTGCTAAATAAATCAACGCTGCTCACGCCTTTGAAATAATCAGCAAAAGCCCGATCAAATTTATCGTATTGCGACTCATCTTTAATCATGATGATCCGGCTAAGCTGATAAAACTTATCAATGTCAGCAAAAATAACCTGCCGCTCTAACGCCCCGATTAAATCGAGTAATTCACGCAAGCTAACTTTAAGCTGATACTTTCGCAGGGTAAAAAAGAAATCAATTAACATGGCTTAGCCTATTTTCTACGGGCGATAAAGGCTAATTTTTCAAACAAATGCAAATCTTGCTCATTTTTCAGTAAGGCGCCATAAAGTGGCATAATCGCCTTATCATTCGAGCCTTGTAATACTTCAGGGGCAATATCTTCAGCAACTAACAACTTTAACCAATCAAGTAATTCCGAGGTTGAGGGTTTCTTTTTAAGTCCATTGAGGTCACGTAGTTCAAAGAAACTCGTCAACGCCTGCTCTAGCAATTTAGGTTTAATGTTAGGAAAATGAACATCAACAATTTTTGCCATTTCAGCTGCATCTGGAAATTTAATGTAATGGAAAAAACAGCGGCGTAAAAATGCGTCGGGCAATTCTTTTTCGTTGTTCGAGGTAATGATTACAATAGGACGCTGCACGGCTTTGATGGTTTGCTGGGTTTCGTAAACAAAAAATTCCATTTTGTCGAGCTCAAGCAATAAGTCGTTAGGGAATTCAATGTCGGCTTTATCAATTTCATCAATCAATAAAATTGGTCGTACCTCACTGGTAAACGCTTGCCACATTTTACCTTTTACAATGTAATTACCAATGTCGGTTACCCGTTCATCGCCAAGTTGTGAGTCACGTAAGCGTGACACGGCATCGTACTCGTATAAGCCTTGTTGGGCTTTAGTGGTCGACTTAATATGCCATTGAATTAGCGGTGCGCCTAGCGCTGCGGCTAATTCTTCAGCCAGCATTGTTTTACCAGTGCCGGGCTCGCCTTTGATTAATAATGGTCGTTCAAGAGTAATAGCCGCTTCAACAGCTAGCTTTAATTCATCACTGACCACATAGGTTTCGCTACTGGTAAATGACTCGGTATTTGCGGAAATAGTTGTCGTTGGCATAGTCTTTTCTTGGTTGCACTTAAACAGGTGTTTAACACTATCATAATTACCGGGTCAGGGTTCCAGCATAAAAGGAATAAGAGGTTAGTTTTTTATTACATAACGATATAACAAAAAGTCATTTCACTTCCGTGCCAGTTACTTTATTCTTAATATAATTCGGCAAATAATGCCTACCTCACATCTACAATTTATAAGGAACAGTCATGGCTAACATCGCACAAGACAATTCGTTAACAATTGGCAACACTCCACTTGTTCGTCTTAATAAAGTATCAAACGGTAATGTCATTGCTAAAGTTGAAAGCCGTAACCCAAGTTTTAGTGTTAAGTGTCGTATCGGCGCTAACATGATTTGGGACGCTGAGAAAAAAGGCACATTAACCAAAGACAGAGAGCTAATTGAACCAACCAGTGGTAACACCGGTATTGCATTAGCGTTCGTTGCTGCGTCTAAAGGTTATAAACTGACCCTAACCATGCCTGAAACCATGAGTCTTGAACGTCGTCAATTGCTAAAAGCACTTGGCGCTACTTTAGTACTTACTGAAGGCGCAAAAGGCATGGGCGGCGCAATCGCTAAAGCACAGCAAATCCGTGATTCAAACCCTGACAAGTACTTGCTACTGCAACAGTTTGATAATCCTGCTAACCCAGAGATTCACGAAAAAACAACTGGCCCTGAAATTTGGGAAGACACTGACGGCGAAATCGACGTTTTTGTTGCTGGCGTTGGTACCGGTGGCACCATCACCGGTGTTAGTCGTTATATTAAAAATACTAAAGGTAAAGCTATTATCTCGGTTGCCGTTGAACCAGTAGATTCTCCAGTAATTACTCAAGCTAAAGCGGGCCTGGACCTAACACCTGGGCCACATAAAATTCAAGGTATCGGTGCTGGTTTTATTCCTGGCAACCTTGATTTAGACTTAGTTGATATGGTTGAGCAAGTTAGCAACGAAGAAGCAATTGAAATGGCGCGTCGCTTAATGGACGAAGAAGGTATTTTAGCCGGCATTTCTTCTGGTGCAGCTGTTGTTGCAGCGAACCGTATTGCAGCAATGCCAGAGTTCCAAGGCAAAACGATTGTTACTGTATTGCCAAGTTCTGGTGAGCGTTACTTATCAACAGCACTATTTGCTGGGGTATTTACCGAGCAAGAAGGCGCTTAATTGCCCTAAAATGCTTTAAGTAGCACGATGACTGCGAAAGAGGATAAGTTGATACTTATCCTCTTTTTAGTTTAGGCGCTGGCATTATGGACGCGTGGTCAGTACACTCGTTGGTATTATCATTTGCGAGCTATTTTAGGAGTTAGCGTCATGCCAAAACTGACATTGGTCGTTTTGCCTCAATGTTTTACCATTCATCGTTTTGCGCCTGACACCATCCCGCCAAGCTCGATTTTTTCGCAACAATTTTACTTTATCGGTCGCACTGACGAAGAGCTTTCTGTGGTGGTAAATTCTGACTTACCACTGGCCAGTCAAACCAATGAACCCAATTGGCGCGCCTTAAAAGTTGCGGGTCCACTCGACTTTTCATTGACCGGTATTATTGCTGGCATTTCATCGCTATTGGCACAGGTTAATATCAGTATCTTTAGTTTGTCGACCTTTGACACCGATTATATCTTGGTTAAAAGTGATCAGCTTATCCAAACTATTAGCACGCTCGCAGCGTATGACAATTATAAAATCGAACACGTTCAGGTCAATAAGTTGATGTCTCAACCATGAATAAAGCTGTCGCTGCCAAGTTAAAATCCTTCGCGTTAGTCGCGCCGATTAGTGGCACTGCTGTTGCTTTGTCGACCGCCGCCGATCCCTTAATTAGTCAAGGCTTATTAGGTGTTGGTGTCGTCATAGAACCGGTTGGCAGTCGAGTTGTTGCCCCCTGTAGTGGCACTGTAACTAGCATCGCTGCTACTGGCCACCAGCTCACCATCACCAATAAATACGGCGTTGTTATTACCCTGGTTATTGGTTACGACGGCCTAAGCAGTCATGGCCTAGGTTATGTCAAAAAAGTACAATGTGGTGACCAAGTTAGCCAAGGTCAGGTTTTGATTGAGCTCGACACCTTAAAACTAAAAAAACAATTATTATCACTCAATGTCGTCACCTTAATCCGCAAAGGCGCACTAAAAATGGTGCCTAAATTCGGGATCAAACGCGCTGGTGAAGACTCCATCTTAACCTTAGTGATAAAAGCACCAATAAAGGAAACATCATGAGCACGACTATTTACGGCATTAAAAACTGCGACACAATTAAAAAAGCCCTCAAGTGGCTCGACAATAACAATGTTGAATACAGTTTCCATGATTACCGCAAAGACGGCTTGTCACCAAGTTTGCTTGCACAGTTAATGGAGCAAACCGATACACAGCTGATGTTAAATAAACGCAGCACCAGTTTTCGCGCCTTAACCGAGCAGCAAAAAAACACGCTCGACAACGAGAGCCTAGCGGCGTTATTTTTAGCAACGCCAACGCTAATAAAACGACCATTACTGGTCACCGAGACGAGTAGTTTACTTGGCTTTAAAGCCGAGCAATATCAGCAATTCTTTGACCTGTAAGGTGTGACTGTGAATAACGAAATAACCGATCCAAAACTATTCGAACTGGCCTGTGATTTACTGAGCCGCCATTCAATTACCCCACGTGATGGCGGCTGTCAGGAATTAATGGCGTCGCATCTGTCGGCATTAGGCTTTAATATTGAGTCGATGGTATTTGAAGACACCACCAACATGTGGGCACGCCGCGGCACGAATGGGCCGTTATTTTGTTTTGCAGGCCATACCGATGTCGTGCCAGTGGGCGATGAAAGCTTATGGGATAATCCACCGTTTGAGCCAAAACTAATCGACGGTATGTTACATGGCCGCGGCGCCGCCGACATGAAAGGCAGCCTCGCCGCCATGATCATTGCAACTGAACGCTTTGTGACCGAGCACCCGAGCCATAATGGCTCAATTGCTTTTTTAATTACCAGCGATGAAGAAGGCCCTTTCATTAATGGCACCACTCGGGTCATTGATACTTTAGAAGCGCGTAACGAAAAAATTAAATATTGTATTGTTGGTGAGCCAAGTTCAACTGCCGAACTGGGTGATATAGTTAAAAATGGTCGCCGTGGCTCGTTAACCGGTCACCTTAAGGTCATTGGCAAGCAAGGCCATGTCGCGTACCCGCATTTAGCCAAAAACCCCATTCATGACGTAACAGCGGCACTGACCGAGTTGCATCAGATGGAGTGGGATCAAGGCAATGAGTTTTTCCCACCGACCAGCTTTCAAATATCAAACATCAATGGTGGCACCGGGGCTGGCAATGTCATTCCTGGCGCTCTTGAAGTGCAATTTAATTTACGCTACTCAACACAATTAACCGCCGAGCAGATAATTGAACGCGTCACTAAGCTGCTTGATAGCCACGAACTAACCTATCAGCTTGATTGGACTTTCAATGGCCTGCCCTTTATCACCGGTCACGGTCAATTGCTGGCCAGCGTTAAAGAGTCAATTAAAGAAATCACGGGTTTAGACACTGACCCACAAACGACGGGCGGCACTTCCGACGGCCGCTTCATTGCGCCAACGGGCGCGCAGCTGGTCGAATTAGGCCCAGTTAATGCGACGATTCATCAAGTGAATGAGTGCGTAAAATACCGAGATCTTGAACTCTTAACCGATGTTTATCAACGGTTACTTGAAAAGTTATTGCTTGATTAATTAATCGCAACAGCTAGGCCAGTGTGAATTACTTTTAATTGCACTGGCTTTTTTTCAGCCCTGTCACCGAGATTTTTACCCCGCAGTCATTGAGCCTTGGCGTATAAGTCAGCTTGCTCTATGACTAAAGCTTATTACGACAGTCTATCATCTAACCCTATTAGTAAAGCCTATCAGTACAGTCTGGCAACCAACTCAATGAAATTATGGTAAGATCAACACTTACGCTGCCTAGCAGCTAAGTGATTAACATCGACCAACCTGACTAAGCACGCATCATTAGTTAGTGACGGCTTGAAGAGCTAAGGATTACCGCAATGAATACCTTTGAAATTATCCTGATTGTAGGGCTAGTCTTTGGCGTTATCGGCTCGAATCTGGCGTTATTAAGATACGCCAATAAAGTTAAAATACCGCCCAGTGTTAAACAACACTTTGAACAACCAGAACAAGATAAAAAAGACCCGTCAACTAAGCCTGAGCAATCTCAGCAATCAAGTGACAAAAACGACTCGGTTTAAATCCCACAGTCAAAACCTAACAAAGAGAAGCCCATGACAGGTACCAACCGCGCAGATATCAGCACTGGCCTCGACGTTGCCATTGTATTAAAACAAGATCAACGCAGTGGTAAATTAACCCAAGGCACCGTTAAAGATTTGCTGACCAAATCAGCCAATCACCCGCACGGCATTAAAGTTCGATTAACCAATGGTGCCGTTGGTCGGGTCAAGGAAATATTAAGCTAATGAATTTTTTATGTATTTATCACAAAAACTGTGCCGACGGTTTTGGCGCGGCGTTAGCCGTTAAAATCTACTGTGAACAGCAAGGTTACCCTTGTGAATTTGTCGCGGCTCAACATGGTGATACACCGCCACAAGTCACTGACAAACATGTGTTGATTGTTGATTTCTCTTATTCGCGCGATATCTTAATAGCGCTAACCGAGCAGGCATTATCACTTAAGGTGATAGACCACCATAAAACGGCGCAAGAACAATTAGCCGGTTTAGACAATTGCGTGTTCGACATGACACAATCGGGTGCGGTGCTGACCTGGCATACCCTATTAGGTGACCAACCCCTACCAAAATTATTGGCCTATATTCAAGACCGTGATTTATGGCAGTGGCTACTACCCGACAGCAAAGCCGTGTCTGCCGCTCTTAGCACCTTGCCTAAACAGTTTGAACAGTGGCAACCTTACCTTGAAGACAGCAAAATCAGCAGCTTAATCGACCAAGGCAATGCGATTGTGTTATACCAGCAACAGCAAATCGACAAAGCAACCAAGGGTGGCAAAGCTTGCCTAACAGAAATAGCTGGTTATACCGTGCCATGTATTAATGCTACGCATTTAATCAGTGAAATTGGCGAACAATTGGCCCAAGGGCATCCATTTGCCGCGCTGTACTTTGAAACCACCGACAAGCGAATTTTCTCACTGCGCTCGGCTAAAGATGGCATTGACGTTTCAGCTATCGCTCAACAGTTTGGTGGTGGCGGTCATTTCCATGCCGCGGGTTTTGCCGTTGATAAACCGCCATTAACGGTTGAAATACCAAGCAAGTAACGAAGCCGTACGCTGAGTGTATTTTAATCCTGAAATTTTAAGCCAACATCGCCCAGCGAGGTTGGCTTTTTTGATTAACTTATTAACATATTAACAAAAACCCATAAAGTGACTCATGATAATTGCATCTTCATGTCCCTTTTCGGTCGGGTAGTAGTTAACTCGACAATCGACTTCATTAAAATCAAGCGCCTGATATAACTTACGGGCACTGGCATTCGATGAACGCACTTCAAGCCAGCAACTGTCTGCGCCTTTGGTTTTCGCTTGCGCGATGTAATGCTGCAGTAATTGTCGGCCCAGCCCTTGGCCTTGGAAATCGGGCGCGATGCAAATCTCGATTAACGATGATTCATCCATCACAAACTCACCAATGTAAAAACCAGCGATTACACCATCAACCAAGATAGCGCTGTTAAAGTAACGCTTGCCAAGACAAGACAGCATGATTTTTTTCGACATTGGATGAGACTGAGCCAGAGTTTCTATCAGGTAAATCGGCTCGATATTGTGCTCGTTAAAGACTTCAAAGGTAATATTCATTAATTATTCGCTAGGGTGAGAGATAAGTTGCCATAACTGACGTTTTAAGCTGGCACTGGCAAAAACTTGCGTTAAATTCGGTAAGCTTAGCTGGTTATCTTTTTTGATTATTTGAGTAAGTGAATCATCAATCGTCCAGCTTAATTTAGCTGGTTGCTTGGTCTGTTGCTTAGTCTGTCGTTGGCTTTGTTGCTGGCTCTGTTTTTGACAATAGCTTAGCGCTTGCTCTAACTGTGCGACCAATAATGGCGGCTGCACTACTTGCTTGAGTTTAGGTACAGCTAAAATCTCAGGTGCAAGTAGAGGCTTAAGTATTGGCTTAGACACTGGTGCGGTAGCGTCCTGCGGCTCGCGTAGTTGCCACAAGGGAATGCCCATGGCCTTAAGGCAATCAACTTGTAGTTTAGATAAATTCACAGGGCTAACTCAATAATATAATTGGACGGTAATTTTACCCAGTTATCGCCATTTTATAAAGGAAAAAATAGCGGTGCTGAGGCTTATGCCACGCAAGCGCGTTTTAAATAAAACGTCAATATTGGTCAGTATATCGGTGCATGTGGGGCAAACCGTATTTTTGATGTTTAGCAACAGGTAGCTACATCACGATTATGCGCTGTCCGTGCCAACTCTGGCATTAAACTACTGGCACAAGATTATGGGCTTGTTCGCAAATTTCAATCAATTGATTAAGCGCATTACTGGGGTCTATTTGGGCCGAATAAGCCAGACCAATCGTGCGGGTGATACGCTGTTCGCTAATCTCAATAAAGCATAAATCGGATCGCCCCATCACGCCGGGCAAATTGGGCACCAATGCCACGCCAACGCCAGCACTAACCAGCCCCAAGGCGTATTCAACCGTCTGAATTTTTGCCCGAATGTTGACTGTTATGCCCCGCTGTTCCAGTGCATAAAAAAGCTGACTTTGGCCTTCGCACGATTGGCGCGAAATAAAGGGCAACTGATCCAGCGCGCTTAATTGTACCCTAGCTTCGACACTAAGCGGATGCCCCCGCGGTACCGCAAGCACATAACGATCATGCCAAATCGGGGTAAATAACTCATCGCGATGACGCTGGGTGCTCGAGATAATACGGCTGTCGTGACTGTCGTTATGGTCTACTAACGTTAACTCAAGGTGGCTTATATTTTGGCTAAATTGTTGAATTAAATTACAGATCCGCTCAACACCTAACGCGCGACTCAGCCCAAGTCGAAACGGGACAGCTCCCTGAGCCACGCCAAATTGTTGCTTAACGCTATTGGCATCATTAAGTAATTTTTTAGCCAAGGGATAAAGCTTGCGGCCATCACCTGTCGCGACAACACCTCGCGAATAGCGATTAAAAAGCTGAACTGCTAATTCCTTTTCCAATTGCTTAATTGCATGCGATATCGATGGCTGGCTGATAAAGCAGTGACGGGCAGCCCCTGAGATACTTTCTTTTTCATAAACCGCGACAAAATAAGATAAAAAACGTAAATCCATAGCTTTAACCTATATCAACCAAAGATATTTAATATTATACCTAAGGCTGAACAATTATTAAGCTAATCATTAAGCCCTTTATGAAAAATAATAGTTAGCCAATTTATGGGAATGCATCATGCAAAGTCGTGCCAATATCTGTGATAGTCAATTCGCCAACCGCGTCATGCAGCGGCGGTTGCCTGCCGCAAGCAACCAATTAACGCCAGCGCAAGTTGGTTTAAGCGCCGTTGAATTAGTCGATTTATTTGAAAGTCAGTTAATGAGTCGCCACCTCGATTTACAGTCTCGTTCGCTCGCACTAGCCAAACAGAGTTTTTACACCATTGGCAGCAGTGGCCACGAAGGCAATGTTGTCATTGGCAAAGCTTTTCGGGTTAATGACATGGCTTTTTTGCATTATCGCTCTGGCGCATTAATGATCCAGCGCAGCAAGCAACTGCCCGGCCAAACCCCGCTTTATGATATGCTGCTGTCATTTGTAGCGTCCAGTGACGATCCTATTTCAGGTGGCCGCCACAAGGTATTAGGCAGTAAAGCGCTGTTTATTCCGCCGCAAACCAGCACCATTGCCTCACATTTACCTAAAGCGGTTGGCGCAGCTTATTCCATTCCATTAGCCAGTCAGTTTAACATCGACACACCTCTGCCCAATGACGCAGTGATCTTATGTAACTTTGGCGATGCCTCGACCAATCATTCCACTGCCCAAGGTGCGATTAATACCGCCGCTTGGATTAGTTATCAGCACATTCCACTGCCCCTCGTGTTTTTGTGTGAAGACAACGGCATTGGCATTTCTACCCCGACCCCCAGCAACTGGATCCACGCCAATTTCAGCCAGCGGCCAGGCCTTAAATATTTCAGCTGCGATGGCCTCGATTTGCTCGACAGCTGGCAACAAGCGCAAGCCGCTCAGCGCTGGGCCAGAGAATATCGCCAACCGGTCTTTTTGCACATGAAAACCGTGCGGCTATTTGGCCATGCTGGCAGCGATACTGAAATTGCTTATCGGGATCGCAGCTTACTTGAGGCCGACGAAAACAATGACCCGCTGCTGCATAGCGCCCGTATTTTACTTGATCATCAGATCATGACCGCCCAGCAAATAATTAGCATGTACCAACAAATCAAACAGCGGGTAGCACGCATCGCGGTTCAAGCGCTCAGTCGTCCCAAGTTAACTAACATAGACCAAGTCAAAGCAGCAGTAGCCCCTGCCCACCCCGCTGTTAGCAGCCCCGACTTAACCACCGAACAATTCCGCCAAACCCTGTTTAAAACCGAGCTGCCTGCAATGAATAAACCACAACACATGGCGCGCTTGCTCAATTGGACCTTGGCCGATTTGATGGCCGAGCAGCCTAACATTTTTATTGCCGGCGAAGATGTCTGCAGTAAAGGCGGTGTTTACGGGGTGACGAAAGGCTTGTTTAACAAGTTTGGCAAAAAACGTTTAATTAATACCCTGCTTGATGAGCAAAGCATTCTTGGGCTGGGCATTGGCGCCGCTCATAACGGGTTTTTGCCGATTATTGAAATTCAATTTTTGGCCTATGTGCACAATGCCGAAGATCAAATTCGCGGTGAAGCCGCCACCCTGCCATTCTTCTCCAATGGCCAATTTAGTAACCCAATGGTGATACGAATTGCCGGATTAGGCTATCAAAAAGGCTTTGGTGGCCATTTTCATAACGATAATTCACTGGCTGTTTTTCGTGATATTCCCGGCTTGGTGATTGCCTGTCCGTCGAACGGTCGAGACGCCAGTGAAATGTTACGGGCGGCGGTTAACTTTGCTAGAACCGAGCAGCGGGTGGTGATATTTATTGAACCCATTGCCTTGTATATGACCAAAGATCTGCACCAAACAGGCGATGGATTGTGGAGTTTTAATTATGCCTCACCGCGTCAGGCCCAGCCGATTAAGGTTGGCGAAATTGGCGTGCACGGCCAGGGCAACGAACTGGCCATTGTCAGTTACGGCAACGGCTTTTACTTGTCGTGCCAAGCGGCCAAGGTGCTAGAGCAACAATATGGCATTTGCTTGCGCTTAATCGATTTACGCTGGTTAGCGCCGTTAGACGAAACAGCGTTGATGGCCACATTAGAGTCCTGTGAACATGTGTTAGTGGTTGATGAATGCCGGGCCACGGGGTCGTTTAGCGAGCAATTACTCAGCGTTATTTATGCCAACAAACAACCCCAACTACAAGTCGGTGTCCTGTGCGGTGAAGACTGTTTTGTGCCACTCGCCGGTGCCGCCACCTTTGGTATGCCGAGCAAAGACACCATCACCGCGGCCGCACTTAAATTACTAGGGAAGTTAATGCCACTGGCAACCAGTGAGCTAACTCAGCAGTCAGAGAAGGAAATACCCCATGCACAATAAAAAGCAGGCCGTGGTCATTTGCCCCGGGCGTGGCAGTTACAACAAACAACAACTGGGGTATCTGTTACAGCATCACCAGCAACGCAGCGAGCTCATAACAACCATTGACCAGTACCGAACAACACAGGGTTTTACGTCTATAGCAGCGCTCGACCAAATGGCCAGCTATGATCTCACTACCCATACTTTAGGGCACAATGCCTCGGCGTTAATCTATGGCTGCGCCGCGGGGGATTATCAGGCGATTGATCTTGAGCAATACGATATTTGCGCCATTAGCGGTAATTCCATGGGCTGGTATATTGCGCTTGCTGCCGCTCAGGCCTTGGCACCACCCGCAGCAATCGAGCTGATTAATACCATGGGTTCATTGATGAGCAAGCAGCTAATTGGCGGCCAAATAATTTATCCGGTGGTTGATCAACAATGGCAAGCCCAGCCGCAAGTTAGGCAGCAGTTATTAAGCCTAATTAACACCATTAACCAAGCTCACCAGTGTGAACTTTATCTTTCAATCGACTTAGGCGCTTACTTCGTCGTCGGCGGCAATGAGGCCGGACTTAAACAATTTAGTCAGCAAGTTACTCCTGTCGAGCATTATCCGTTACGGTTGTTCAATCACGGCGCTTTTCATACTCCATTGCTTAATCCCTTGGTTAATGACGCGCAGGGCTTATTAGCTAAAGATCTTTTTTGCCCGCCTAAAATTCCACTGATTGATGGCCGCGGCCATATTTGGCAGCCCCATGCGACCGATGTGGCCCAACTGTATCAATACACGCTTGATCACCAAATATGCCAACCGTATTATTTTAATCAGGCAATCGATGTCGCGATTAAAGAGTTTGCCCCCGATGTTTTTATTGTGCTGGGCCCAGGCAATGGTCTAAGTTCAAGCATCGCGCAGCGTTTAATAGAGCTAGAGTGGCAAGGCATTAACAATAAAGAAGCCTTTATTAAACGTCAAAAAGACGATCCGATAATTATCGCGATGGGCTTAGAGCATCAACGCTCTTTGGTAGTAACTGGGACTAAAATATACTAACTGACTGACTGACTGACTGACAATATTATTGTTATTTTTGACAGTACAAGGTTTCGGCGTGGCAATGATTTATGTGAGCGGTGATATTACGACGGTTGTAGTATTACAACCTTATTAATTATCATCATTGAATGAATTGCGGTTAACTTGATCAATGATTTTATAAAAAGTGCCATCTTGTTTCATTTTATCTATCGTTTTGGCAATTTTCAGTGCAAGAACTTTATGTTTTTTATGCATGTATGCGTATATTTCAGTTTCTTCCAACTTTACAACTTCAATAATGCCAGCTAACTTAGGATTCGCTGCTATGATTTTATTACCTTGGGTACTTTCAGAAATAACCACGTCGGCCCTGCCAACCGATAATACTCTAAATGCTTGCTTATCGGTGGTAGCTTGACCAATTTTGTCAACTGGCAGCACTCTTTTAAGCTGTGATTCAACATTCTTGCGGCCACGATAATAAATCGCAGTATAGCCTTTTAGATCATCCCAATTTTTAATCTTAATATTCTTTTTAGCAAAGACAGCCACCGAGACAGTAAGCAACTTAGACTCAACTCTTACCAGGTTTGGATATTTTCCCGCACTTACTTGATGAAAGTTATAAACCCGATGTAATTGACCGTCCATTTCTCCTGAATTCGACATTTTAAGAGAGCGTAAACTCGGATGATATTGGGCTGAAAATTTAATCCCGTTTCTTTTAAACGCCTCAGTCAATATCGGTACAATTAATCTTGGTTGATAGGCATCTAAAGGTGCACCGCCTGAAAATCTTACTTGGGTAACGGTTTCTGCCATTACTATTGATGTAACAAAAGTAAAAAGGATAACAATTAAGTAATTTAACTTGCTCTTGATCAACTGAGACATGTTGCGGCCTATGCATTTATATAAAAAGCTATCACATATAGCCAACTATTTGAGAATTCAAGTTTCAGTGCTGCTAGGTGAAATAGCATAACTAAAGATATTACCGTTTTATTGAGCAATATGCACACAAAGAGTATCAAAAATTGTGCCTGTAAATATCAAAATTGTGGTTTGAAATGCTGGCTGTTTTTTATACATTGATTACCGATCTATTCAAGTAATCATAACTGTCGAATTAGTTTTTTATGACGCCGGATTTATTATGCGGGCCAAAAACTTAACTGAGTGGCAATGGCAGGAGTTAGCTGAATTATTTGACTAGAATAAAATGAGCTCAGGCACTATGCCTAGAGCTCATTTGGGGGAGTTACTCGCCGTAAATATCAAAGCTAAAGTAATTAGCTGCAATTTTGTCGTAAGTACCGTTGGCACGAATATCTTTAATCGCCTGATTAAACTTCATGCTAAGCTTCTTGTCATTCAAACGCATCGCTAACGCTGTGCCTTCGCCAATATAAGCTTTGTCGGTTACCGCCTCTCCGGCTAACGCAAATTTTTGACCACGTTCTAAATCAAGAAAGGCCAATACTAATTGGTCAGAATTACCAAAAACGGCATCTAAGCGTCCGTTTTCAAAATCTAGATACACTTCATCTTGTCCGGTATAACGTTTAATCGTAGCAACATCACCGTAGAAATCGGTCACGTAGCGATCATGGATTGTGCCAATTTGAACACCGATAGTTTTTCCCGTTAAGCCAGCTTTATCGATGCTGATGCCCGAACTTTTCGCGGTCATAAAACGTGCGGGCGTTTGGTAATATTTATCACTAAACAAGACTTTTTTCTTGCGCTCTTGGGTTATCCGCATCGACGCCATAATGACATCCGACTTACGGGCCAATAAGCTCGGAATTAAACCGTCCCAACTTTGAGTTACCCATTTACACTTTAGCTGCGCCTGAGCACACAAAGCATCGGCAATTTCAATGTCAAAGCCGCTCGGAGTGCCCGATGCATCTTTAAAGTTAAACGGTGGATAGGTAAAGTCTGACGCTAACTTAATGACCTTTCCATCACCCGCTTGCACGGTACCAAATAAAGCAGTCGCCACTAAAACGCCGACAGTAAGTAATTTTTTCATGATAAAAATCCTCTGAGTATATTGTTATTGTTGTTACTGATGCTGTTATTAATAGCTTTTTAACGCTGTTAACGTTTCGACCATGCTGCTTTTAGTGCCGATTGAAATTCTGACGCAACGCTTAAGTTTGCCTTCATGGGCCTGATTTCGCGTTACTATGCCCTTGCTTAACAAGAAATCATAAATACTGCTGTCGGTATTAAACCTTATCAATACAAAGTTGGTTGCCGAGCGATAAACCTCATCGACTATCGGCAATTCCTGCAGCTGCTGGCTAAACCAATCACGAACCTCAACTAACTGCTCGGTATGGCCTTGCATTTGCACCACCGCTTGCTCTGTCAATGCTTGCAAGGCAATAGTCGCCGTTGGATCTGCAATAGGGTAAGGGGCTATCAAACGCGCGACATAGGCCATCACTTGCGGGGCCGCCATTAAAAAGCCACAACGAATCGACGCTAGGCCGAATGCTTTCGACATCGTGCGAATAACAATTAAGTTAGGGTATTGCGTCATCAAAGACAGCACGGTATCGGCAGGCGAGAATTCAATATACGCTTCATCAACCACCACCAGCGTTGAATCTTTGCTCGCTTCGAGCAGCTCAACAATATCGCGCTGATGAATTAAATTGCCGGTCGGGTTATTCGGCGAACACAAAAACAATAAACTCGACTTGGCTAACTGCGGTTTTATTGCCGCGACATCTAACTGAAAATCTTCAAGTAATGCAACTTTAACCGTTTTTACGGCAAAAGCGTCGGCGCAAAATTCATACATCGCGTAAGTGGGTGGGCAAATCAAAATTTGATCATTGCCCGGCTGACAAAAAGTTCGGATCAATAAATCAATCGCCTCATCGGCACCACGCACTGCGACGGTTTCGCAAGTTAAATCGCCGGCACTTTGCTCACAGTAGCGTTGATATTGCTCCGCCAGTTGATGCGGCAAAAAGTCTGGGTAGCGATTATAGTTGTCGGTACACCCTTGCGATAGTTGACCGTACTGATGACCATGCTCAAGTTCATTGGCATTAAGCCATAAATGCCCCTGACCACCAATGCGGCGGGCCGATTGATATGGTATGAGTTTTTCTACCACCTCAGGCACTAGTTTTTTAGCTAACGAACTCACAATTCACCTCCACGTTCTTGAATAAATAATCTAACAAATAGCGATATTTTGAATATTAATTCACTTTTTGCGATATATAAAACCTATAAATCATCTTATTTTTAGATTTAATCAAATCGGGATTGAAATTAGAATCGAAATATTGACATACTAGCCATGACAAAACCGCATAGCTAGGGAGTGAGACACACAATGATCAAACGATTGCCATCAACCAAAGAATTACAGGCTTTTTTAGTGACGGCTGAGCTGCTTAATTTCACCGCTGCCGCCCAAGTATTAAACGTCACTCAAGGCGCGATTAGCCGCCAAATTATGTCGCTGGAACAACAGCTCAAGGTTCGGTTATTTCAACGTCACGCCAGAGGTTTAACGTTAACGAGCAAGGGCAACGAATTATTGCCATTGATTGAGCAAGCACTTAACTTGCTCAACCGGGCAGTGGAGCAAATATGCAGTGACAAGCAACAAATAAAACTTAAGGCACCTAGCTGTATTACGCCGTGGTTGTTACCTAAATTAATGGCGTTTGAGCAGCACTATCCTGACATTGATGTCGAGCTAACATCGGCGATTAAGCACAATGTAAACTTTGCGACCGAGCCCTTTGATGCTGCAATCTGCTATGGCCCCGCGCCGCAAAATAAATCATTGTTAACGCAGCTGTTGTTTGAGGAACGTTTAACCCCGGTTTGCGCCCCGAGTTTATTGCCTGATGCAAAGTCGCCACTAAGTACCAATCAACTGCAGTCAAAAACTTGGCTGCATGCCACTCCGCAGAAAAGTGATTGGATGTTATGGCTAAAACAAGCCCAACGTCCTGAATTGTTGGCCGATCACAACCAACATTTTGCCACGTTAGATTTGGCGGTCAATGCCGCGGTACAAGGGTTTGGCATTGCGATTGGCGACGTTACGCTTGCACAAGCAGACTTAGCCGCGGGCCGGTTAGTTACGCCACATCCATTAACCATCACTTCTGGCAATAGTTATTATGTCGTTCAACCTAAATCGCTGAAAGCGCCGAATTTACAGTTATTAATCGATTGGATTTTACAGCCCTGACTATTGGAAAAACAGACAATGTAATGTAAAAAATGGCATCAGCACTAACACTGCTATTTAGTGGTTTTTTTGGGTCTGCTCCCAGTGCAATACTTGTTGTTGGATCCAGCCTTTAAAGCTCTCAATGGCGTGCAACGAAGACTGTACTTTCGATGATCGACCCTGCAATAAGTAATAGCCAAATCCCGCCTTAATCGGCGCAAAAGGTGCCACTAAATTACCTTTGCTTATATCATCGCCGAGCAAAGCCTGACGGGCCAGTGCCACACCCTGCCCTGCTGCCGCGGCTTCCATCGCCAAGTCGGTACGGTTAAATGAATGCCCTTGGCTACTATCATTATTATCTAGCGCCATTGCATTAAACCAATAACGCCATTCACTGTCGGGGCTCGCCCCGAGCCAAGGCATCGCATCGTGTAATAAATTAACCTGCGCCCAGCACTTGGGATCGTGCCAATTAAATTGTTGCGCATAAGCCGGACTCATCACCGGAATAAGCGCCTCGGCTAACAATAACTCGGCTTCATTGCCAGGATATGGGATCGGGCCAAAATCAATCACTAGATCATAATCAGTGGTCGCCTTATCAACCAAGGCGCTGTCGGCGAAAATTTGAATTTTAATTTCGGGGAATTCTTGATAAAAATGCTGTAAACGCGGTACTAGCCATTTATAAGCAAAAGACGGGGTTGATTTAATCCGTAACTGATTGCTCGTGATGTTGCTCACTTGCAATTTATCGATGGTGGCTGCGATATTATCTAAACTTGGTTGCACCGTATTCAACAACTGCTCACCACAAGGTGTCAGGCGAATACCGCGAGAATGGCGTTCGAACAAGCATAACTTAAGCTGCGATTCTAAATTAGCCATTTGCTGACTAACCGCGGCAGCCGTTATATGTAACTGCTTGGCTGCCTTAGTAAAACTGCCACATGATGCCGCGGCTTCAAAGGTGCGCAGCGCCGCCAGAATTTGACCATTTAATTTCATTACTGTCTCATTACTCTCTCATTTCAGCTAAAAGCGTTAACCTTGCCTTAAGCCTAACATCAGCGTTAAGTTTAACTTAACGCTGATGTTAGCAATCATTGCTTGTTGTGTCAGTCTAAATCAATAAAATCAGAGCCATTATTTAGTCGTGCATGAGTTTGCAATGAAAGTATTAATCTTAGGATCGGGTGTGGTCGGTGTTACTAGCGCTTGGTATTTAGCCCAAGCCGGACATCAGGTTACCGTGGTTGACCGCCAAAGCGATGTGGCTTTAGAAACCAGCTTTGCCAATGCTGGCCAAGTTTCACCGGGTTATTCATGTCCATGGGCTGGGCCGGGTGTGCCGCTCAAGGCTGTTAAGTGGTTATTGCAAGACTTGTCACCGCTGCGGATAAATCCACTGGCCGACGCTAACCTCTATGGTTGGATGATGAAGTTATTGCTGAACTGCAACGAACAAAGTTATCAGAAAAATAAGGGCCGCATGTTACGTTTGGCTGAATATAGCCGTGATAATTTACGCAGCCTGCGTGATGAGTTATCACTTAATTACGAACATCGAACTCAAGGTACCTTGCAAGTTTTTCGTCAGCAGAAACAATTAATCGCAGTGCAAAATGATATTAAAGCGCTTGAGCAAAGCAATGTTAATTATCAATTATTAGACAATGCTGGTTGCATTAATTACGAGCCCGCGTTGGCCGAGGTTGAGCACAAGCTGGTCGGTGGCTTACGCCTGCCCGATGATGAAACCGGCGACTGTTATAAATTCACCAAAGAATTAGCTAAAAAATGCCAAGAGATTGGCGTTACATTTTTATTTGACCACGCCATTGAAAAACTCGTCGTTGATAATAAAAAAATTGTAGCAGTGCAAACAGATCAAGGTGAGCTCACGGCCGACAGCTATGTCATGGCGTTAGGCAGCTACTCTCCACTGCTGCTCAAACCATTAGGCATTAAACTACCGGTTTACCCGGTCAAAGGTTACTCATTAACCGTGCCGATTATTGACAGCGGTTTAGCCCCAGTCTCAACCGTGATGGACGAAACTTACAAGGTCGCGGTTACTCGCTTCGACAATAGCATTCGAGTTGGTGGAACCGCCGAGCTAACTGGTTTTAACACTGATTTACCGATATCGCGTCAAGCCAATGTCGACTTTGTGTTAAAAGATTTATTTGCCGGGGCTGGCGATATGTCGCAAGCCAATTACTGGACCGGATTACGACCGATGACGCCCGATGGCACGCCAATTATTGGCCGCACCGACGTTGAGAACTTATTTGTTAATACCGGACACGGCACCTTAGGTTGGACCATGGCTACTGGCTCCGCCAAGTATTTAAGCGACATCATGAGCGAGAAAACTCCGGATATTAGTACCGAGGGTTTAGGCATTGAGCGTTATCAGTCATAAAATATAGAATAATTTATGCACTGTTCTCATTACGGTTTTAACTATTTTTTAACTACTGTTCTAATTACGGTTTTAAGTTCTGTTTTAAGCATTAGGCTGTACAATCGACAGTCGTATTATTGAATCAATCATCGCTAATGACGACTTCGTCTTAGCAACATTACTCTTTTTAAGGTCAAGCATGAAAATTGAACGTTTAGAAACAGCCCAGCGTATGAGCCGCATCGTTAAGCACAATGGCACCGTCTACCTATGCGGCCAAGTCTGTAAAGATTCAACCAAAGACATCACCGAGCAAACCTCAAGCATGTTAGAAAAAGTAACAGATCTGCTTGCGCAAGCCGGCAGTGACAAAGAGCACATCTTGTCAGCTACTATCTACGTTAAAACCATGGACGATTTCGCTGAAATGAATGCCGTATGGGATAGCTGGGTACCACAAGGTTTTGCGCCTGCTCGCGCTTGTGTGCAAGCGAGCATGGCTCGTGAAGAGTTATTGGTTGAAATTTCAGTGGTAGCAGCCGAGATATAATTCGCGCTTTTACTGCCACAGCCACTCAATTTCCACGAGTGGCTTTGCCTTCACTTATTAGTGCGATGAAAGGTCGTTGAAGTAATTACCGAGTCAGCATAGCTAATTAAGCAAAGTGATTATAATGACCATCACTTGGCTATTGGTTTCAAACACCAACGAATCACCACTGATTAAGTCGCCGTCACTAACAACTTCGCCATCGACTAAGCCGCTGCCTTGCGCTAGATACATCACAAACCTTTGGTCCAAATTCACGCTTTTACCAGCCTTTAAGTAACCAACATCGATTAGAGTGTTACTGGAAAAAGTGGCACCTAGATTGTCTGCCCCACCATAAATCCGAGTTAATCCGTCGCTTGGTAATGAATATAATTTATAATCTGCGCACTGCCCAGCCTGTTCGGGTAAGACCCATAGCTGAATCATTCTATTTTTAGCTTGATCTGGATTTATTTCATTATGTGAAAAACCTTCACCGCCGGCTCGTTGCGCCTGTACTTGTCCAGCCAGTAACGACTGCCCATGCTTTAAAGATCCCTCATGAGTAACCTGCCCATCAACCATCACAGAAATAACGTCGATCTCTTTGTGGTCATGTAAACCAGTTTCCCCCATCGGGTTAAATTGAGCGTCAGCTAAATAGACAAAATGACCGAGCCCCTGTGACACACCTGGATTCGCCCTACCTTTAAACACTTGCTCATCCATCACCAAACGATGCTCTTTTATACCGGAAAACCCACCTTGTTCTAGGTCACTTTTACGTAATATATTCATGAACTTCACCTTTGCTGATTAGACTGCTAGTCAGTATCAACCGCGCCTAATCATTTAATTGGGTTACTAAAACCTATGGCAAGATGTGTTTACATTGTAAATAATAAGCACCTAGCAACCTTGATTGCTAAGGTGTGTTTACAATGCACAGTATTAGATGTATCACCTCGACCAACCTCAATGGATCATGCTACTAAGCCATTAGCGCCGTTGGTTTTATAAACCGAATTTTATTCAGACCAACATTCATAATAGGAGCCTTGCGAGCAAAAATATATGCTTAAATTCAGACCAGAGCATCTCGTCGCTACAATAATACGTTTGGTTAATATTAAGGGGATGCAGCGGTGCGCTTAGGTGGTTGATAATGGAGGTAATATTTATCGAGGAGTGGCTGAAATGATTAAATGACCGCGTAAAAGTGACTTGCTCCAGCAACGCAAACAAGCCTTATTTAGTGCTCTACTTTAAATAATCTAAATGACTAACCGCATCTTTAAGCTGAACATTAAGCTCGGCATGGCTTAGCTGCTGTGTTTCACTGTCAAAGTTATCGTAAAAATTGGGGATCGACAAACTGGCTTTAACCACCCCATTAAAATAAGGTGCCGACTGTACCGCAGCCGCTAATACCGTTGAAGCGCCCATCGCGCCTGGTGACGTCGCCAGTAACACCATTGGCTTGCGCTGAAATACTTTAGGTTCAATTCGCGAACACCAATCGAATAGGCTTTTGTAAGCGGCCGTATAGGAGCCATTATGCTCAGCAAATGAAATAATCAGACCATCGCAAGCCGTTATTTTGGCTAAAAAGTCCTTAGCTAACTGAGGATGCCCCAACGCTTGCTCCTGATCTTGGCTGTATAACGGCAGCTCGTAATCATTAATATCTAAAATTTCAACTTCAACCTTAGTTAACAAACCCGCCGCATAGACGGCCAACTGTTGATTGATAGATTTTTTATGACTACTGGCGGCAAATGCAATTATTTTCATGCGCTACTCCTGATATTTGGTTAGGACGATAGAATAATTAATAACAAGTAGTCCACTATCGCAGTAATCGAGCAATTAAAACAAGCGCATTTAAATTAATAAAGCGCCAAATTAATGAGCTATGGTGCAATCAAATCGCATAAATAACTGCGATCTAATTGCACCAATTTCTTAAATCCCTTTTAAAAAGGAAATAATTTTGTTTTTCTCTTCGCCTTCAATTTTCTTCAAAAAATGATGCAATTTATCTTGCTCTTCTTTCATTATTGCGTCGAAATCAACTTTGAAAGGTGAACCGTCATAATATTTAGCGACTGTGCCTGTTGCACCATGATCAGCATCGATCGACTCGCGCCATCGCCATGCATGACTAGCCCACTCATCTTGGTCAACCAATTCTGGTTTGGTGAACCAAACGTTCCATGTCAGCACATTTTCGCTTTGCAACATGTTACCGGAACCCATGTTAAATACGTCCATGATCAGTTGATTAAACTCATCAACTACCGGGTAACCCGTTTTTATGATTGGCCCAATCTGAACCGCCAGATTTCCTACAGTCCATGCTTCGTCTTCGTGGTTAGAAAATCCTGGGATCTTGAAGTTATCGCTCTGGCCTTTATTTAGTGCAAAGTTCGGTTGCTCAGGGCTTGCCACTTTATGGGTCGAGACAACTATCGCCTGAGATTTTGTCGAAGGGAAAGGCAACTTGCTCTTTTCAAAATGCTCCCATAATTGCTTAACAATGAAATTTTGGTTAGCACTTGGGCTAAACCAAATTTTACCCACCACGGCCAAATCAGCTGCGCATTCTAAATTATCTTCATTAACCCAGCCTCTAGTACCAGTCACTGTAACTTCTACATTTAAAGTGCCAAATGACGGAGAGGTTATGCCTTGTTGAGGGCAAATAATTGAATACACTCTGCCAGTATCAGTGTAACCGATCCGCGAAATGTCCGGTGCGAACATCTGATAACATCGTTTAGGATCAGCATGACCCATTTTTGTTTGCCAACTAAACTCAGGCCACTTAACCGCTTGCTGACGCTGCAACTTAGCAATATTGCGCATATTGTCTTGCATTGCTAAGGAGCTAAGGTCTGGTGTTGGATAAGAGAATGCCGGATTTGATGCTTCAAACCCACCAAGCCAACCAGGTACAACATCTAATTTCTGCTTAACTGTCATTACATATTCCTTTATTAATCGTTGTTAGAGCTTAATATAGCGATGTTTACATTAAAAAAGATCACCATTGACTATCCTATAGTTCCAATAGTAATCAGTGGTCGAAGGTAACGTTTTTCGCTGAAATAATAAACAAAAATTACAAAAAATACGGAAAATGAGAGCTTGCCAGAATGGGGCTGGCCTATAGTTAATATTAGCTATAGGCCTATATACAACGACGAACGGCTTATCCTAAATAAGCAAGTGGGATCCGTACTCCCATATTTTCACGGGTAGTGATAATTGGCGCACTCGGGGTGTATGTAGGAGGTTTAGGCAGTACGTCATGATAGTGCAATAACACATTAACTGCGGCAACGGCTTCGGCGCGTAAATCTTGATCAATAATGACGTCAATCTCATTATTAGACAACAAGGTATAAGAACTCTCATTTAATTCATGGCCGATATACACCACATCGTTAGTCCAGCCCATTTTTTTTATCGCATTAGCCACACCACTAGTACCACCAGCAACACTATAGACGCCTAAAGGCTTTGTGCCAGAGTTAAATAAAGTAATCAAACTACCGTAACTTTCTTCATCAAGATCATGATTATTAAGCGATTCACGAATAGTTAAATTAGGGAACTCTTCTCGAATGATCCGGCGAAACCCCAGCTCACGTTCGTATTGAGCACGATAAGAAGCGCTGACCACCAGCACAACCTCACCGGCTGTTTTCCCGATAAATCGTCCCATTAAGTGCCCAGCAGTCCGACCAGCACTGGCATGGTTCATCCCGATATATCCTAAGCGAGTGGTATCGCTTAGGTCCGTCGTTAGGCAGACAATTGGGGTTCCCTGCGCCATGATCTTATTCACAGCAGAAGAAATAGCCGCGTCTTCCCGGCAAACCAAAATGAGGCCGTCATGTTTAGCCGCCGCTTGTTGGAGCAATGCGAGATAGTCGGGCAAATTGAACATTGATAGGCTATAGGTTGAAAATGTAGTATTTAACGCGCTGTAACTATCACCAATAGAGTCCACCACCTGTTCGATGGAATTAAGAAATGGTGTACCCGACTCCATCACAAAACCATAACTGAGCGGCCTAGATTGTGACTTTGATTGTGATTTAGTTTGCGCCGATTGCTCTTGAGCGTCAGCAGACAATTCTTGCATCGCGGCAATAACCCGCTCGCGAGTATGGCTACTAACTTTAGTGCGATTACTTATGACGCGGTCCACTGTCGCCAGACTAACACCAGCACGAGCAGCTACTTGCTTGAGAGTCGTCTTCTTAGGAATGTCTAAAACGGTGGACATGGAACAGTAACCTTTTATTGGATCGTAGCAGTACATGCTAAAAAAACCCTGTGACAATTGCAAGCTGATATAAGGAAAGTTTCAATCACCTCTCAAAATGAGGTTAAACACCTCATTCATTTCAACAGTCATACATCTCAAAAATAGGACTCTTGTGTATTTCGTATAATGAGCCAATTTAAGAAAATTATTTAATAAAAAAATCAAATCAATGCACGTTGTGCAATTTAATAAACATCAAAATAAAACCTAATAACACCACACGAACATCAAGACAACTTATTGTTATCAAACAATTTAAGTGCATACCAAACTCATGGTAAAACAATAAGTCATTGCTAAATAAATTTATGACTTATGCGTTTTCTCACTTTTTATTTGGCCTGATAGCTATTACTCCTCAATGAGCATGCCCGCTCATTTTTCAGCTTGTCGACGGTAACAAAACAAGTCATTTATTTTATAAAAATGAACATACAATGAAATGGGCGCTCAAAAAAAAGACTGTTGACACCTCAAAATGACACGTGTAGTGTTCAATTTATGAACTCATTGAGTTCATATCTCCAGAAGTAAAAAAATAATTAAACAACATTGAACCGGCCCTTCGGTTCACACTAGGAGAAAAAAATGAAAAAAGTTTCATCGCTATTATTAGCAAGCGCACTAACACTAGGTGCTGTAGCACCAACTTTTGCAGCCGAAGCCGAAGCTGATATGCGTTTTGTTATGGTTTCACATATTGGCTCAAACGATGCCAACATGAAGTGGCTAACCTTGTCGCTCGAAGAATTCGAAATACGCTACCCCAACGTAAAAACAGAATATGTCTCAACCAATGAATACAGTATTCAAAAGCATATCCAGTTGTTAGAGCAGGTCATTGCAACAAAACCAGACGGCATCGCAGTACCGATTGTGAGCGCTCAAGCGATGGAACCCATCCTTAATAAAGCCATTGCCAGTGGTATTCCAGTAGTGGCATTCAATATTCCGGATAGTCGCCCTAAAGGGGAGCGGATCCCTTACCTCACTTATATCGGCGGTGACGAGTACAAAACTGGCTACGATTTAGGTCTGTACGCTATCGAGCAGGCGAATACTGGTGCAATTCCAAAACCGACTAAAGTGATGTGTGCAATTCACGATGCCGCACATAATGGTTTAAAAGCACGCTGCAAAGGAATGGCTGACGCAATGAAAGCTCAAGGCGTTGAGGTTGATAATCTCTTTATCGGTGCAGAACCGGCCAAAGCCCGTAACGCAATGCAGGCGTACCTAACTCGTAATACAGACACCAATTACATTTTCACTGTTGCGTCTTGGTCTTCACCTTGGGCTTACGGTGTTGCCGACGATATGGGCTTGAGCCCAGATGTTGATAACAAAGGCGTTACCATCATTACTGTCGATGCTAGCCCAGTCGCACTCGAAGGTATCCGTACTGGTAAATTGCTAGCAACGAATAGCCAAGGTTTTTGGCTGCAAGGTTTCGCACCAATGGAATGGTTGTACTGGAATAAAACCCGCGGTTTATCACCATCTTCTGACATTCTAACCGGTCCTATTGTGGTTAAGAAAAGCAATATCGATAGCTGGGTATCACAAGTTAAGAATATTTTTGGTGAAGAATATGAAAAGCAGAATATCTGGTAAAACCTGCTAACCCTTTCGTTGGGCTGTCATTGTAGCCCTCACATCCGTATACACCTCTATTTGTTTATCTCTTCCTGCCCAATGCTTATTTACTGGGCAGGCTTTTTATCAAGGAAATTTCTATGTTATCAGTTGCCTTAATTGGCGCGGGCCGGATCGGGCAGATCCATGCTTGCAACATTGCATCACACCCACAAAGCCGCTTGCGTTATGTAGCAGATATTAATCACGATGCTGCAACACAGCTGGCCGCAAAATACGGTGCCAAGGTCGTTAGTGTTGAAGAGCTTATCGCTGATGCCGAGGTAGATGTTGTCGTGGTTGCTTCAGCAACCGATACCCACGCTAATCTTAGTGAACAAGCTATTTTGGCTGGTAAGGCTGTTTTTTGTGAAAAACCAATCGATTTAAGTATTGAGCGAGTTCGCCAATGTGTTGAAGTGGTAAAAGAAACGGGCGGCAAACTGATGGTTGGGTTTAATCGTCGTTTCGATCCTAACTTTGCTCATTTACAGCAGAGCTTAGTGGCCGGAGAAATTGGTGAACTTGAATTGCTGACGATTAATTCTCGCGATCCAGGCGCCCTGCCCATTGAATATCTAAAAGTTTCAGGTGGCATGTTTAGAGATATGACCATTCATGACTTTGATATGGCACGTTGGTTGTTAGGTGAAGAGCCGGTTTCGGTGCATGCGACGGCAGCAAGCCTAACGGATCCAGAAATTAAGAAACTGGGCGATATCGATACCGCCATTGTCAGTCTGCAATGTGCCAGCGGCAAAATGGCGGTCATCACTAACAGTCGCCGCGCGGCATATGGCTACGACCAGCGCATCGAAGTACACGGCAGTAAAGGCATGCTTAGTGTCGCTAATGTGGTCGAAAGCTCGTTAGTTAAATCAACTGTCGATGGCGTGATGTCACAAAAACCATTGCATTTCTTCCTCGAGCGCTACGCCGATTCTTATCGCATTGAATGGGCCCACTTCGTTGACGCAATTAACGGCACGGTAGCACTTAATCCAAGTGTGCAAGATGGCGAACGAGCGCTGCTATTAGCAGAAGCCGCTGTGAAGTCATTAGAAAGTGGCCAGCCAGTTACGTTGAACTGGTAATGATCCATAGGAGTATGCAATGAAAATAGGATTAGTAAGCGATAGTCTCAGCCATTTATGTTTCGATGAGTTACTCAAGACATCGGCAGAATTAGGTCTTGATTATCTTGAGTTCGCAACTGGTAATTGGTCTGGCGCGCCTCATATAAATCTTGATGATCTGCTGGACAACCCAGCGCGGATGCGAGAGTTTCAAGCCAAGATTAAAGATCACGGTTTGGCTATTTCAGCCCTCAACGCCAACGGCAATCAGCTGCACCCAGCGCCAAGCGGTCAAGCTGAAGCAAACGTGGTCGATAAAACAATTGAATTAGCTTCACGCATGGATATCGAACGAGTCAACTTAATGTCTGGCTTGCCGGGGGCTCCGGGCGATCTTCATCCCAATTGGATTATTAGTGCTTGGCCGCCTGAAACTGGCCAGATTTTACAGTGGCAATGGGAGGAAAAAGTGATCCCTTACTGGCAGCAATTAGTTAAAACGGCTAATGGCCGTGGCATCAGTAAACTTTGCTTGGAAATGCACGGTGGTCAAGTGGTGTATAACGCCCAAAGTTTCAAACGCCTGCGCGGCGAAGTGGGGAAAACTGTCGGCCTTAATTTTGACCCTAGCCATTTATTATGGATGGGTGCTGATCCGCTAGCGGTGATCCGTGAGCTAGGTGACTGTATCTATCATGTCCATGCCAAAGATACCTGGATTAACCCGCAAGCTTGCGCCCAAAACTCGCGTCTTGAAACTTTAAACCACAGTCAAGTTTCCGAGCGTAGCTGGTCTTATGTAACCTTAGGTTATGGTCAAAGCGAACTATGGTGGCGCCAGTTCTGTTATGAACTTCGACTTGCCGGATATGACGACGTGCTTAGTATTGAGCATGAAGATATGAATCTATCTCGTTATGAAGGCGTCAAGAAGTCGGTAGAACTGCTGCAACGTTGTATGCCTTCTGAAGTGTCGGATTACGAATTACCACCGATTTAATCAGCACGGCTGCAGGACTGTGCAGCCATAACGTTAATCATATAATTTTCGGTTAGGTAGCAATTTTCGGTTAATACGATGGTTAGTCACCGACTAGCCTTGATTTCGCCAATCTCTGTTACTGATACCGGTAATTCTCATAACCATGTAGTGAGGAATAGGTATGAATTACCTTAGTAAGTTTTTAAAAAAACGGCCCGACGCCGGCGCGATTATCGGTGTTTTCACCATCTATATTATATTCGCTGTCATTGATCCCGCGGGCTGGTTAAGTGGTTTTACTCAGAAAAGCATTCTGCATTTTGCGGCTATTCTAGGGTTACTCGCTATTGGTCAGGCACTCGTGATGATGACCCGTGAAATCGACCTTTCGGTTGGCTCAATTTACGGCCTGACCGGTATTTCTTTTATCATGTTAGTGCCTTTTGTTGGCGTTACTCTGGCGGTCATTTTATCGCTCGTTCTAGCGACGTTAGCAGGCTTACTTAATGCCTTGTTTGTGGTGCGGTTTAATCTTTCATCGATGATCGTCACCGTGGGCACATTGTTTTTCTGGCGTGGGGTGATCTATGTGCAATCGGGCGGTAGTGTTAGCACGTTGCCTCGCGAGTCACGCGACCATTGGCTGGTCGAAACGATGGGCGGCAACTGGTTTGGCGTTGAAAACGCCGTGATCTGGTGTTTATTACTGACCGTAGTATTTAGCATTGTGATGAACCGTACCCGCTTCGGTAATCATTTGATGGCGGTCGGTGGCGACCCTGCTAGTGCACTCTCACGAGGAATTCGGGTCGGCAAAGTAAAAACCTTTGCTTACGTATTAAGTGCGGTATTGGCTGGATTAAGTGCCATTTTAACCCTCGCAGATCAACCTCAAACTCACGTCACGCTTGGCCAAGAACAAGAGCTAGAAGCTATTGCGGCAGCGGTTATCGGCGGCACGTTATTGACCGGTGGTCGAGGCTCTATTTTAGGCGCATTGCTCGGTGCCTTGCTAATAACGGCGGTGCGTTACGAGTTAATTGCTCTAGGTGCGCCAACCTCTTGGTTTATTACCTTCGTCGGTATTTTACTCATTTGTTCGGTGATTTTTAATACTTACATATCTAAACGTTTTGCTAGCGCAAGCTGATTAATAATCTTAAATAATAATAAAAGGTAAATATCATGTCCAATACGCCCTTAGTTAAAATGAATAATATCAGCCTTAAGTTTGGCGCATTTGAAGCATTAAAAAATGTCAGTGTCGAGTTTAATTCCGGCGAGTTAATCGGCCTAGTTGGTGACAACGGTGCCGGTAAAACTACCTTAATCCGCGTTTTATGCGGGATCCACGAACCGACTTCTGGTGAAGTGTTGCTCAGTGGCAAAAAAGTAGAAGAGTTTCACCCTAAAATAGCGATAGACTTTGGCATCGAGACGATTCAACAGTCAGTAGGCCTTTGTGGCAACCTGTCGATTGCCCGTAACTACTACCTTGGCTGCGAGCCAGTTAAAAAAATCTGTGGCATTTCATTTCTTGATTTTGACGCGATGCGCGATGCCAGCAGCAAGGTTATTCGCAGCTTTGGCTTGCGTGAAAATGTCGGTCCCGACGATGAAGTTGCCATGCTTTCAGGTGGTGAACAACAGTCAATTAAAATTGGCCGTGCAGTTGAGGCGCAGCATCGGGTGGTGATCATGGATGAACCAACCAACCACCTCTCTGTTCGCGAAAGAGAACACGTTAACGAACTTGCTAAGCAATTAAAGGAACAAGGCGTGTTGGTTATCTATATTACTCACGATATCTTTCAGGTACACCGCTTGTGTGATCGCATTGTCATTATGGAAAATGGTGAAAAAGTTATCGACGTACGCAAAGACGAAATGACCGCCGACGAGCTTGAAGAAGTCATTCGCCAAGGTGGCCGCAAGGTTGAGGATGGTTTAAATGTGGTGGGAGGTAACTAATGAATAGCCAAGCAATTCATTTCTTTCGCAGTAAGCCAGAATCTGGCTCATTGATAATCGCAGTACTAATGGCGGCTTTTTTTGCGATTAGTTCCGGTGGTGTGTGGTTAAACCTAGGCAATATTCAGTCGATTTTGCAAGTTACCGCCATCTTATCGATCATGGCCTTTGGTCAAGCCTTTGTCGTCACCATCGGTGAAATAGATATTTCGGTCGGTTCAGTATTTGGTTTCAGCGCATTGGTCTACCTGGGGCTGGCTGATAGTATTGGGGTTGGTTTTGCTATTCCGCTAGCGCTACTGGCCGCGATGACAATTGGTTTTATTAATGGCCAATTGGTTAATCGTTTCCACATTCCATCGCTTATCGCTACCCTTGGTTTATTATTTATCTTCAGAGGCATAGCCTATGCACTGACCGATAATAATACCTTTGCTGCCAACCGTGAAATTCGTGACGAAACGCTGTTTCATATCTTTGGTGGAGGTCACTTTATGGGCCTAAATACCGCTGTTTGGTGGGTATTGGCCATCTTGATAATATTGCATATCACCTTATTTTATACCCCGTTCGGTAATCGTCTGTTGGCGACTGGTGGTCACCAAGACACCGCGCACTCTCGTGGGATCAGAACCAAAGGATTAAAGATTAAGGCTTTTGTTATCTGTTCGATGTTGGCTGGTTTTGCGGGTATTTTAGAAGCTAATCATATCGGTTTTGCCGATGGCAGTTTTGGTCGCCTGATGGAACTCGAAGCCATAGCTGCGACCGTGTTAGGCGGCTGTTTGTTGGCAGGAGGCCGTAGTTCAATTATTGGGACGTTATGCGGGGCTTTCATTTTGTCGAGCATTCAAAGTTACCTGGTTGTCATGGGCATTCAACCGCAGTGGTTTATGTTGCTACTCGGTGGCATTGTGGTGTTTGCCTCGCTGTCTAATAACTGGCTAAGTAACCTAGTTAAGCACTAATAATTAAGCCATTACGATTAATGGCCAACAACATTAACCTATTGCCATAAACAAAAGGGCCATCGAAATAAGATTTCGATGGCCCTTTTTTAATTTTAAACTGCTAATTTAGTCGATGATATATGGCGTTGAATAGCCTTAACAAGACTAGCTATAACAAAAATATGATGGTTTAAGGTCGCGAATTAGGCGCGATAACCTTTATCACTTTACCTAACACTTGGGATGCTGAAATCGGCCCCATTTGTGCCATAGTGACACTGCTAGGATCCAAGCCCTGCAACCAAATGCAGCCATCGTTATCAATGGCCGCGACAGATTTTATTATTTCACCATATTGGGGGTGCTTGACCTTAATAATATTACCGCGTTTAAGCGCTAATATTTTTAACCAAGGCATCACTAACACATAGCTGTCTTGCGGTATTTGCGGTGACATACTACGGCCAATAACCTTGCTAAAGTGCAAGCCGAACACATTAGGCGCCCAGTTTCGGGTAAACCACGGTTTGTGCCGGAGGGTATGGACAAGTCGCAGTAAACGTCGCCACACCTTTTGACTGCCAAAAGATATCAGCAAAGCGATTAACCTTGTCTAATAAATCCAAGGTCACGGCTTTATCTATTTCTTGCTTTGCTTTCGATGCCGTCAGCATGATGCTGTGCACTAAAGTATGTAGCTCAGGGAATTGATCAAGCTGTGGTTGCTTAATGTAGTCGCCCCAAATAACACAGATTTCAGCTTTGGCTTTTAAACCATGCTCTTCTTTTTGCGCGACTAAACGTGAAAATTGCGCTTGCTCGTTGGCTGTTAATGATGATTTTTGGTTTAACTCTTCCAATAAATCGACCATTCGGATCATTGTTAGTACCGCAATTTGAGCAGCACTTGGATCGTATATCTTACAAGGAATATCACAATGAGCCGATACCGTCGAAAACTTGAATGTTTTATCTAAATTTGAAACTAACTTATGGAACATACTAAATACCTTCTTTAAATTCTTATTTTTTGCTGTTGTCAGTTGATTTACCCAAATAGCGATAAGCTAACAAGCCACCGGCTAACAACACAGGCGCTAGCCATAATAAATGCACTAAGCCCGAATCAGCCGCGAGATGGTCGTGCCCAGTATGCGCCAACAAAGTCGGTGCAAACAACAAGCCAGTAAGCGCGATAACATGCTTAGAGTTAACTAATTTTTTCATCTAAATATTCCTTACTTTTTCATTCTATATTTTAAAGTAATGCACTAATGCATCGTTGGCTGTGTCAGTCGCATCAACGCTTGAGCTTGAGGTAGCGCCTCTTGGCAGCTAACACAGTTGGGGTATTTTTTACTTAACGCCACTATGGGTGAAAAAGTAATGTTTAATCCGCGTAACACCAATAATTGCGCCGAAGAGCAAAGTTGTTGCGCTTGTGATCGATCAATGAGTCGTTGGTGTGGCTGCATAAGATAGCTCATCGCTAAGCGCGATTTTCCTTGAGCTTCATATAAAGCAGACAGATTATGCAAGCCGCTAATCCAGGCCATTAACAAATTAAAGTTTTGCTTATCTTGTGAGCATAAAACATCTAAGCACTCGACCGCTTGCTGATAACAATCATGAGCCTGCGTCCATTGCTTATTATCAAAATTATCATTGCCATTGATTAACAGCGTTTGCCAAATTTCCACTTACACCACGCGAGAAATAAAAACGATTATCATTTATATTTAGATTTAAGTCAAAAGTAAAGTACTTATTTAATACTGTTATTTATCGCTGTTATTTTTCTCCTGATAAAGCCGATTTTAATTAAAACGCTTCTGGAGATTATATTTACTGAAAAATTACGCTAATATTTCTATACTCACTGTAGATTTGAGTAAAGCACCTAAGATCAAGCTAACGACAATTTCATTATCTAAACTTTTTATCTTTATCAACAAAACCAATAAAAAAAGGTATAAATTGATGCGATTAATATGTTTGATGGCGTTGATGTTTTTTATCTACCCGGTATCAGCACAAAAAAACACGCCAACATCCGTTGAACCAACGATCAAAATTTCAATGTTTAAGAATTTAGTGCCTTATAGTTTTGTCGATGATAGCGGCAAGGCTCAAGGTTTTTTGGTTGATTACTGGCGGTTATGGGCTAGAAAAGTTAACCGAAACATTGAATTCATTCCGCTATCATTTTCAGAATCAACGGCAGCATTTAGGCAAAACAAGGTTCAGATGCATGCGGGTTTATTCAAACGTGAAACTTCTCTGGGCTCAGTGAACTTGCTCGCCCCTTTTTATACAACAACGGCCCATATCTACGTAAGAAAAAACGATCAAGACAAAATTGACCAAATTAGTGACTTAAAAGGTAAAAAAATTGGCGTCTTGGGTGGGGGATCGTACGACAGTTATATTCAATTACACTTTCCACTGATTAAAATAAAACGCTTTCAAGAGTTGAGTTCACTCATAAAAGCGATGGACGATCAGGTGATAGATGCGTTTATTAACGAGTCGGTTCACACTTGGTTTAAGATGATTAAAAACTTAAATTATCATCAATATGAAAAAATATCCGACTTTTACTTAACCAAAAAAATTCATGCTGTCGTCGCCAAAGACGATCTAGCGCTGCAATCGCTGGTAAAAATAGGGATGGCACTGATTTCTGTCAATGAAGTCACTGAACTTGAAAACACCTGGATTGTTAATGAAGATCTGAGAACGTCGACTTTAAGTAAAAGCGAACGCCGCTGGTTGAAAAACAATCCTAATGTCGCAATTGCCAGCTCGTTTAATTGGTATCCTTTTATATTTATTAGCCCAAATGGTACACCAGCTGGTTACAATGTTGATTTGTTGGCATTAATTAATAAAAACTTGGGTACCCACTTTCAACTCAAACGTTATAAACTTTGGCAGGAAGGCCTCAATGACCTAATCGACGGGCAAGTTGGTGGCATTTTTTCATTGTCTTGGACCAAGCAACGGGCCATAAGTTTAAACTATTCTCCGCCGTACTTTTTTGACCCCCATAAAATCATTACCAAAGCCGACAACCAACAAGTTAAACACTTTGACGATCTTAAAGACCTAACCATTGCGGTCATTAAAGAATACGCAATGGTTGAGCTATTGAAAACTCAGCTGCCCGACGCCAAACTGGTTTATGTAAAAGACGCAGAACAAGCTTTTGTGGCGATGATTAAAAACGAGGCAGATGTCACTTTCCTTGGTGCGTCTAAACCGCAACTTTTGGCGCAGTATAATTTAAAAATTGCCGGCTCGTTTTTTTCGAAATTTGGACAATATGCGATTGGGAGCTCGAAACAACACCCAGAACTCAGTGCAATTTTAGCCAAAGGCATAAATTCAATCACCCCACAACAACATCAGCAGCTATTAAAAAAATGGCATAACAAGTCAACGACTAACGATTCATTATTCACTACGGCCGAATTACAATATATTAAAGAGAACCCCATAGTAAATGTCGGTACAGAAGTATGGCAACCGATAATTTTTAGCGACGGCAAGGAGATTTATGGCATTATCGGCGATTACCTACAGCAAATCACCAAAATTTCTGGACTAACGTTTAAGCCAATCATTAAACCTTGGGCGCAATTATTAACAGATTTTGAACAGCAACAAGTCGATTTATTACCTGCGACCTACTTCGTTGATACTCGCAACAAAATAGGTCTATATGGCGATTCATTTTTAAATGTGAATTCAGCTATCTATACGTTAAATAGCAATAAATTAATCAATTCATTTACCGACTTACACGGAAAAAAATTAGCGATAGTCGCTGGTGATGCGACAGCCACTTTTGTCAAAGAAAAATATTCTGATATTCATATCGTACCAGCCGCTGACGTCTCAGCCTCCATTACATTATTACTTAATGGCAAGGTTGATGCGATCTTTAGTGCCGAAGTTATCACCTCTTATATTTTAAAAAACTCTGCTATCAATAATATTAAATTAATAAAACAAAATGATATTCATGCTCGCGGTTTATATTTTTGGTCACAAAAAAACAAACCATTATTACAATCAATTTTAAATAAATCGATGAAAAGCATCCCGCAGAAATTCAAAAACCAAGCGGTCGAACGCTGGATTGGCCGCAGCGAGCATAAAAAATCGATCAGACTGGCACTTGGGCTCGGCCGCGAACCTTTCACCCTCAACAAGAGCCACTTAAAAGGCATTGAATTTGATCTGTTAAAACGAATTTTTGATGAACAATCGATCACAATATCCGAGAGCAAAAATTTACCCTTGGCGATGCTAGGCCAGGCATTAAAAAATGACCCGCAACTTGACGCGGTAGTGACAGTCAAAAAACGCCAAGATGGTTATTTTTATTCAGATGACTTTATCCAATTTAACAACGTGGTGGTATCACTGGCGAGCAGTCACTTTAAATTTGAAAAATTAAATGACTTAGCAAATAAAAAGGTAATGGCATTTACTGGCGCCTTTCAACATTTAGGGTCTGACTATATGACCGTATTTTCGGCCAGTAATACTCAAGGCCTTTATCAAGAAATCACTAATCAAGAGCAACAAATCAATGCCTTAATTTCTGGTGAAGTCGATGCCATTATTATCGACAAAACCATCTTGCGTTGGCTAACGGTCGAACGTGGTTACACCACGCTCGACGCCTTTCAAGTAGATGACTTACTAACTTATAATACCAATGAATTTCAGGTTGCCTTTCGTAACCGTGAATTAAGAAACACCTTTAATAGTGGTTTAGCCAATTTAAAACAATCAGGCGAATACCAACATATTATCGATGATTATTCACACGGAGTCGTCACACCCAAATTAGCACTTACGTCACTTACTTCCTCCTTGCTCGCCCCTTTTGTTTATAAAGAAGACCACAAGGCAATCGGGCAAATAACGCATAAATTGGGTTTATTGCCATACATTAATAAAATTGAAGTTTACGATAATGACGACGTTTTAATCCACCAAAGTTCCAATGATAAGTTTAACTATTACACCCAATTTGACAGCTTTGGTTTACTCGAGAATGTCACTAAAAAAGTTGGCTTTGTCCGAGTGTTTTTCAATGATAATCAAGTAAAAAAACAACTGACCAGATCAAATTTAATTCCTGATGTTGATATCTTCAAACAACACCCTAATCAGCAATATATTCATGATACCTATCAACGTTTTGGTTACTTAGAACAAAAAATTGAGTTTAATTTAAAAGAAAGAATCTACCTCAGTAAACCCCCCATTTTAAGCTATTCTGAAGTAACTTGGACGCCATTAGTGATTGTTGAAAATGGCCATTTTAGTGGCCTGACCGCCGATTACATGAATATTGTCGCCGAAAAAACTGGGATCAAGTTTGAATATAAAAAATATGATAAGTGGCGAGAAGTTGTCTCCGCGTTTAAAAATAATGAGATCGATTTCATTCCTGGTGTCTCTAACCTCGATGAATATAAAACGATGGGCCTGTTGTCTGACCAATACGCCTATTTTAACTTTGCTATTGTCATGGACGGCCAGTCGTCTTTCGTCAGTGACCGTGACGACCTAAAAGACATGCGAATCGCTATTCCCAAAGGTAATAGCTCTTATTATTACGTTAAACAACACTATCCCACGGCACAAATTATCGAGGCCAAAAGCATCAACGATGCACTAACCATGGTTCGCAATGGCAACGTTGACGCTTTTGTCGAGCATTTAGCCGTGGCAACCAATCAATTAGAAAACGATTTTAGCGATTTACGGATTGTTGGATTACTCGATTATGGCTTTTCGCACCGGATGTTAGTTAAACAGGGGGAACCGATACTTTTGAGTATTATCAATAAAGTGATTGCCGCTATTCCGCTTGCTCAGCACCAAGAAATTCATGACCGCTGGATTAAACGTGAAGTGAAAACCGCGGTTGATTATCGACTGCTGTATCAATTGATTGCGGGCTTTTTATTCATATTAGCTTTAATTTTTTTGGTGTTTAAAAAATTATCCACCGCGAAAAAAGAAGTCGAGCTTGCCCACCAAGAATTAGAGCAATCTTTTGATAATTTACAACAAGCTCAACAACATTTGGTTGAGTCAGAAAAAATGGCCAGTCTCGGTGCTTTAGTCGCCGGTATTGCCCATGAAATTAATACGCCAGTTGGTATTGGGCTAACCGCGATCACCAATTTTGTTGATATTACCCAATCATTAGATAAGAAATATCAACTTAAAAAAATGTCGCAGTCCGATTTTGAAACCTATTTAAAATCGAGCCTCGAATCGGCTCGTATTATTAATCGAAATTTGGAAAAAACGGCGGATTTGGTCCGAAGCTTTAAACAAATATCGGTTGATCAAAGCTCGGATGAGCAACGCTCATTTAACGTTAAAAGTTATATCGATGAAATTAGGCTGAGTATTTTCCATCTCACTAAAAAAACCAATCTGACGATAAAAGTCGAATGTGATGAAAGCCTGGAGATAACCAGTTACCCCGGCGCCTTATCGCAGATATTGTCGAACTTTTTGATTAATTCGACTATTCATGGCTACCCTAAGCAAGAAACGGGCATTATATTAATAAGAGTAGAAGTAATTAAACAAACGATAAAATTAACCTATAACGACGATGGTGCGGGTATTTCACCAGGAAACATCAGCAAAATATTTAATCCATTTTTTACCACCAATCGTGAAAGTGGCGGCAGTGGTTTGGGTTTAAATATTATCTATAACATTGTAACGAATCGACTCAATGGTAAAATTGAATGTGCCAGTGAATTAGGGCAATACACAACATTTGTGGTTAAGTTCAAACCGGAAAGTATCATTTCAAATAACGCACTCGACTAACCCAATGGCAACTGGCGCTGCAACGCAGCACCAGTTGCCATTGGTATTAAACTAAGTGCTGTGGTAAATCACTTACTTTGGCACAGCGAAGTTGTCCCATGAGCTGGGTTAGCTGTCTTTTGAGTATGTTAATTGTATGATCGCCACCTTGATCACCTAAAGCCGCTACCCCATAAACAAAGGCACGCCCTAAGAAAGTAAACTGGGCGCCACTCGCCATTGCACAGGCAATATCAGGACTAGATCGTAAACCACTGTCCATCATCACTGATATTTTATCGCCGTACCGTTCACTAATACGCTGTAAAGGGCGTACTGGAGCTTCACCAACGTCAAGCTGTCTTGCGCCGTGATTAGACACAACAACGCCATCAGCACCCAGTGCGATAGAACTGGCGACATCGGCTTCGCTGATCACGCCTTTAATGATTAAATTACCGTCCCACAGATCACGAATAACCTTAAGGCTTTCAGCATCTACCTTGCCCATCACGGTGTTGTTCATAAAATTTGCCAATTCACTGGTTGGCATATTTTTGTCCATATAGGGTTTTAGGGTAACCATTTCAGGTTTGCCTGCTAGGGCAGTATTTAACAACCAGCGTGGGCGTTGCAGCATTTGAATGATGTTGCTAATGGTCATTTGTGGTGGCATCGACAAACCATTTTTAATATCGTTATGGCGATAACCAAAGGTTGGCACATCAACCGTGATCATTAGGTTTTTATAACCTGCGGCTTTTAACCGCTTAATTAGGTCGACCCTAATATCGTCTTTGGTTGGATTGTATAATTGATACCAAGCTTGTCCTTGTGAAACCTCGGCGATGCGCTCAAGACTACTTGAAGATACTGTACTTAACACATAAGGAATGTTGGCCGCTAATGCCGCTTTGGCTAGAATTTCAGGGGCGTTAGGCCACATTAAACCCTGCAGTCCAATTGGGGCAATGCCAAAAGGTGCAGCGTAGGTATGACCCATAATCTCTGTTTCAAGCGAGATTTCACTAACCGATGACAAAAGATTACTGCGTAATTCAACTTCTCTGATTGCATTGGTATTTTTCGCTAAACCATATTCTTCATTGCTGCCACCTTCAAGGTAGTCAAAGGCAAACTTTGGTACTCGAGTTTTTGCTTTAGCGCGTAAATCGCTCACACCAGGATATTTTGAATTGATCTTAATAGTCATCGCTACACCACTTGTTTATTTAGTTATCACAGCATACATTTGAACTAAGATAATTATTAGTGTTAATTTAGAAATGAATTGATTCCAAACTAGGCTCTATCAAACAAGCACTATTAAACTCGGCGAGATAAAATTAAGTAACTAAGCAGTATCTTAACCTGCTAACTGTTGTTGATTTGGTGAGGTTTAACTTAGCTTAACTTAAGTAAGGTAAGCAATGAAATATCTTTTAGGATTATGGCTACTGGCTTTATCCACCACAACTACAGCTCAAACTTTTGCGCATAAATTAGCGGAGGCGGCGTTACAGCGCACCCAATCTGTGGTGACATACGATGGCAGCTATTATGCGATTGCTTATCCTAATGGTGACATTCCTAAACAGCTTGGGGTATGTACCGATGTTATTATCCGCGCCTATCGTGCTTTGGACATTGACCTGCAACAGCTTGTCCATCAGGACATTAAACAAAACTTCAACCAGTACCCGTCCAACAGAATTTGGGGGCTAACCCGCCCTGACACCAATATTGATCACCGACGGGTCCCTAATTTACGGGCTTTTTTTAAACGCCACGGTAAGGTATTAACCACAGAGCAAGACCCTGAACAGTATCAACTTGGTGACATTGTTACTTGGCGACTAGACAATAATTTACCGCACATTGGCATTATTGCCACAGCGGCAACGCTCAATAGTTTACCCTTAGTGGTTCATAATATTGGGGCGGGACCACAACTTGAAGACATGCTGTTCGACTATAAAATTACCGTTACCATTAAAAAGGCGCTGTTTTAAACAGCGCCTTTTATTCAGCGTTCATAGCAACAACTTAAACGATTACAATCCAGTGTGGTACTGAGTATTAGTTGATTCAGGTACCATAATATTTACCGCAGATTCAACCGTTGTATTACCTGACAATAATTGTTCGAACTGAGCAATTAACGCAACTTTATCAGGCGATTGCTTATCTCCAGCACCAATGTTGGTTAAATCAATCATAAAGCCGTCGAATAAATCGCTCAAATCATTAATGATTTCCATATTCAAAAACTGATCTTGATTATAAATTGCTGGGTAACCGGCCTTTTGCTTGTCAATCGCAAACGACACCCCTTTAAGGTTGGTGATGCTGGTCGATTTATCGCACGACAACATACAGCCATTATCAATCCGTGGTTTTTCACAGCCAACACTTTGCTGGAAGAAACACTGACGACTGGTCATCAATAAGATCGGGTGATAAATACTATAAAGCATTTTAAAGTTAGCCGGGCGGGCGATATTTTTAATCTGCGGACGGTTAATTTCATTAGAAATAAAGGCGCCGCTACAATTAAACTCTTCTTTTAACGCCATTAATGCATACGAGTTGGTCGTATTCAAAAACGGACCAGCTACCCACTCAATGCCTAATTCATAAGCTTTATAAGCGATGCCGGTATTATTAGTGACGATTTGTTTTGGACGAACCTGCTCTAAAATATTAACCGCGACATCATAATCTTTGCCAATTAAAACGGCTGGGAACCACGGAATTAAACGTGGGTTGTCATTAAGAAGATCAATGTACTTGGTGCAATCGCGTTTGTATGCGTCGGGCAATTTAAAGTAAATATCAGCATCGGTTGTGTCGCCAAGTGCCGCGTCAGCTAAATCACTAATTAAGATCGACAGTTTTGGCTGGCTCTTATTTTCGACATTTGAATTTGGCACGACTTTTGGCAACTCTATCGCTGGTAATAATGCTTTTGAGTTATTGAGTGCCAAAGCGATATCATTTTTCAAGTTTGTGAGTTCTTTATATGGGATCACAAGTCCGCTACCCAGCTGCTCAAGGTTCTGTTCAACTAAATTAAAACCAGCATTATTTAACACTTTAAAACGCTGCTCAACAATTGCAGCATCAATACCCGCGCTGTCACTAGCAACAAGTGGGCTAGTAGAAGTAACGTTAAAGCTGCTTGGCTCGTTATCATCTTCTTGCGTGGTAACAGTGATGGTTAACGGCTGACCTTGCTGCCCGATAAAACTAAGGTTTAACGCTATTTTATCAATGTTTAGGTATTTTATTTTGTCGTCGACTGTCGCATTGATTTCATTTTTATCGTCGTAATACGCCCGGCTTGGATCTTCTATTTGCACCACAGATATTTGCTGCGCTTTATCAAGCGCATGCTTTTTTGAATTATCACGTGGGTTATCAATAAACATCGATTGATTAAGATCACCGCGTAAAAAACCATTCGAGAAATCACGATTAAACACTTTATATAAGCGTTCACCATCGTCTACTAACTCACCAGTTTCTAAGATACCATCGATTTGTTTACGGAAACTATCGACCACGGTATGAACATAACTAGAACCTTTAATGCGCCCTTCAATCTTAAATGAGTCAACACCCGCTTCAATCAGCGCAGGCAAATCGAAAAAGGCCGAATTATCTTTAATATTAAGCGGGAAATTATTGCCCGACGGCGTTGTTTCATATTCTTCGCGACATGCCTGACTA
Organism: Gammaproteobacteria bacterium; assembly: GCA_013214945.1. NCBI lineage: Bacteria > Pseudomonadati > Pseudomonadota > Gammaproteobacteria > Gammaproteobacteria bacterium. The sequence goes on along the minus strand of JABSRT010000016.1, from coordinate 45,786 downwards.
CAACGACCACGATTGCCCGAGTTACCAACACTGGCCGAGGTTGAATAACACAACCCTGAGAATGCAATACACAACGAACCATGTACAAACACTTCGGTCAGGGTATCGTTTTGATGCGCAACGGTGTTAATCGCGGTAATTTCGCGTAAATTCAACTCACGCGATAAGTTAACCCGCGATGCACCAAGCTTTCTCAAAAATGGAATTTGACCAATGTTATGCGTCGTCATCTGAGTTGAAGCATGGATATCTAAGGTCGGAAAATGCTTTTTAAGAATATAAAACATCCCGATATCTTGCACGATAACGCCGTCGAGCGTGGTATTAGCCAAGCGGCTAAGTAACTTAGACAAGGTCTTAAATTCGCGCTCTAAAATAACAATGTTTAAGGTCAAAAATATCTGACATTCATATTGGTGAGCCAGCCGAATAACCCCAACAAGCTCGTCGAACGAAATATTAGCCGCACGATTACGGGCGTTAAAGGTATCTAGGCCACAATACACCGCATCGGCGCCAGCAATAATGGCCGCTTTAATCGCGTCAACACTGCCACCAGGGGCTAATAGTTCAATTTTTTGAGTCATTGGTACAACTTGTTATCAGTAAATTTTAAAGGGGGGATTTTACCCGTATATTTGCCTAATGAATATCGCTAAAATAGATAAAAGTCATCCCTTTGCTATTAATAAGAAAAACGGTGAGTAAAATCATGATATTACCGATACTTTATTCGTTAAGAAATTGCCCCTACGCCATGCGCGCACGCATTGCTATTTATAAATCGCAGCAACCTGTGATCTTGCGCGACATAGTACTGAGCAATAAACCCCAAGCCATGCTCGAGGCATCCCCAAAAGGTACGGTGCCAGTCTTAGTCTTGCCATTGGATCCGACAACGGGCTCAGCACAGGAAGTAATTGAAGAGAGTGCCGACATTATGTGGTGGTCTTTAACCAAAAATGATCCGGATAATTTGCTACTGCGCGCCGATGATAATGCGACATCGCAGATACGTCAGCTGATGGCTATTTTTGATCAAGAGTTTAAGGGGAAACTAGAACAATACCGCTGCGCGAAGCGCTACAAAGAGCCCAATGTTATTGAGCATCGCCAACGCTGTGAAGTACATATTCAAGATTTAGAACAACGTTTAAGCCGCCATCAGTTTTTGCTCGCAGATCAAGAAAGTTTGGCCGACATTGCTATTTTACCCTTTATTCGCCAGTTTGCCCGGGTTGAACGCCAGTGGTATTTACAAGCCCCCTACCCTCACTTACGCCAGTGGCTTAATAACTACTTGCAAAGCAAAATGTTTTCTAAGGTGATGACCAAACACCCGCTGTGGTTAGACAGCCAAGCAACGGTACTTTTTGGTCAGGATTAAAGTAGCCGGCCAATAAGTTATCACGAGGGCTATTTAGCGCTAGACTTATTATATAAAAGACGGCAAGATCTAAACTTAAGCAAGTTGATGCAACCTGCTTTCACTTCGTATAACCCCAATAATATGGTTTGGGGGTCTCTACCAGGAACCATAAACTCCTGATTACGAAGAGTTTAGTGCTGTAGTACTTTTCTCTTTGTAAAAATTTCATCTTCAATAGAAAAGTGCTAAGTAAATATAATAATTTATTAAGAGCTTAGCCATGAAAAAATTTATTAGTGCCTTACCCAAAGTAGAACTTCACCTTCATATCGAAGGGACATTAGAACCTGAGTTACTGTTGCAGCTTGCACAGCGCAACAATATCGCGATCCCGTTTAACTCGATTGCCGAAGTTAAGCAGGCATACAACTTTCACAATCTGCAGTCATTTCTAGATATTTATTATCAAGGTGCTAACGTTTTAATTCACGAACAAGACTTCTATGATCTCACTTGGGCCTATTTATTACGCTGCCAAACTGACAATGTGATGCATACCGAAATATTTTTTGACCCACAAACCCATACCGAACGCGGCATTAGCTTTGATACTGTTGTTAAAGGCATAACACGTGCGCTTGGCCAAGCAGAACAAGAACTTGGGATCACCAGCAAGCTTATTATGTGTTTTTTGCGTCATTTAGATGAAGAAGCTGCTTTTAAAACCTTAGCACAAGCCATCCCTTATAAAGACCAGATTATTGGCGTCGGTTTAGATTCGAGTGAAGTGGGCAACCCAGCAGGTAAGTTTGAGCGTGTATTTAAACAAGCACTCAACCATGGATTTTTAACGGTCGCGCATGCTGGTGAAGAAGGCTCAGCCAGTAACATTTATGAGGCGTTAGAGTTATTGAAAATTTCTCGTATCGACCATGGCGTTCGCTGTGTTGACGATCCCAAATTGGTCGAGCAACTCGCTCAATCGCGTATGCCATTAACCGTTTGTCCGCTATCTAACCTCAAACTAAAAGTGTTTGAACAAATGGAACAGCACAATATCGTTACGCTGTTAAATAAAGGGCTGTGTGTAACGATTAACTCGGACGATCCCTCGTATTTTGGCGGTTACATGACCGATAACTTCTTGGCCGTGGCTAACGCCCACCCAATGACCAAAGCCGAAATAGCCCAGTTCACTTTTAATGCGATTGAAGCAAGTTTTATCACAAGCTGTGAAAAAGAACGACTCAATACGGCAACCCAAAGCTACTTAGCGTTGCATTCAAAAACTTAGTAAAATGACTTTAAGTAAGTAAACAACCAATAAAAAGGCCAATCAATAGATTGGCCTTGATTTTACTCACATCCTACTGATAGTGATTAGAATTAAAACTCCACCAGCATATTTACTAGACTTTAAAGCTACCAACATTAGCGCTAAGGCGCTTATATAATTCAAGAATTTTATTTGAGTGGCTATCAATTGTTTCAGAGATATCTTCAATAATATCAGTTTGCTCTTTCATTCCCTGCAAGTTTTGGATTAGCATTCCAGAGACTGATGATTGCTCTTGGGTTGCCTGAGACGTTTGTTCGGCCATTTCTTTGACACCTTCAAATGAAGCGGTCAACGCATCAAAAATACTAACGACGCCTTGAAAGTTTTTGGTCGTAGTATCAACATGGTTACGGCTTGCCATAATTGAGCTTGATGATGCCTGCACATTACCTTTTAGTTCGTCAATCATCGCTTCAATCTCATTGGTGCTGTCTTGAGTTTTAGTCGCCAGCATCCGAACTTCATCGGCAACAACAGCAAAACCTCGGCCTTGTTCACCTGCCCTTGCCGCTTCAATCGCCGCATTAAGTGCTAACAAATTCGTTTGATCGGCAATTTTTCGAATAACTTCCAGTACCGATGAAATAGCCGCCGAACTTTTTTCCAGCTCCTCTGAGCGAACCAGTGTTTCTTCAATTCCACTGGCTAAATTGACGATTTGTGAATTAGATGATTTAACCGCGTCAATGCCCTGTTGGGTTTGATCACCAGACTTATTCGCCTCTTGCGCAGTAATTATTGCAGACTCTGCCATTTGCTTATTTGACACACTCATTTCATTGGCTGCATCCACAATTTGATCAGAGGCATCAGCCAACGCATTGGTAATACTTTTAGCTTTAGCTGAGACATCGCGCAGTGACGCTGTCATGCCCCCCAAGTCATTTGACTGTGCTTGAACACTGCCGATAATCGCCCGTAGCTGCTCAACAAATGAATCAAACTGATTAGCCAAAGCGCCCAACTCATCTTTTGCTTGAGAGTTTATACGCAAGGTTAAGTCGCCATCGCCTTCGGCTATTTCTTTAATTCGCCGAGTTAACGCTTCGACATCTTTCGCGATAGCGGTTGTTACAAACAAGCCAAAAGCGAGTGCCGCGATAAAAACGATCGCAATCACGATAATAGAAAGGTTTCTAAATTCGGCTAAATTTTCATTCATTAACTTTTCGCTGTCACGGGCATGTTGACGAACAACTTCTCCCGCCATATCCAACTGGTTTCGTACGGCTTTAAAAGCTTGATCTGTTGACGTTTCCCCTTGCTGAGCCTGAGACTGAGAATTTTCTACGTAACTCGCAATGAAAACTTCACTTTGTTGATACCATTGGTTAAATAACAGATCAAAGTTAGCATAAGGTTTAATCAGCTCAGGTAAATCCGAGAGGAAATTTCTGAAGGAATTAAATCGCTGTAACACTTGTTTAGCATTTTCGTGAAAATCTAATTTGTTTTTAGCAACATCATCATTATTAATCAGTTTCTGTAGTGCTAACCTTGCTTGATAAAAATCTCGGTCAGCATTTAAAACTTCGGTTATTGCTTCAACATAGCGTTCTAAGTCTTTAATAGAAGACTTATCTACTTCTATCTGGCCTAGGTGCTGACGTAATTTATCGCCGGCATCATCTAGAATGTTTCGAATTTCACTAAATTGTGCATCGATATGTTTAAGCTCGTCGCTTAACAAAATAACGGTATGCGGTGCAACAAAGAGCTGTTGATTTGAACTGAGCCAAGATTGATGTAACTGGTCAAATGATTCAAATTGGGCCAGTAATTGTGGCTGATCGGCTAGGGAATCTCTAAATAATGCGAAACGATCTTTGACTTGTTGGGCATTTTCTAAGAATACTTTTTTATTATCTAAAGCAGTCCCGTGTCCACTCAATGATTTTTCCTGAGCCAACCGTGCCTGATAAATATCTCTATCGGCATTAAGTACCTCTGATATTGCCTCAAAATAACTGTCAATTTGCTCTTTCATGGCATGTTTTTGCGCACTTTCTGAATAGGCGAGCAGCACAAAAATCCCAATTAAAACTAACGCTAAAGACACTAGCGGCAATAGCATTTTGACCCGAATAGAATGAATATTCATTTTATACCTCGTTAATATAAGATTACGAGTAGCCTATTCTTAATGAGAAACTTATTGCCAGACATCAGGTTTAAACAAAATAGTTATATTCACATAAAACAGAGAAAGCTAATCCTTTGACTTTCTGCAGCAACATCAACGACTAATGCCTGCCACTAGCTAGACTTATCTTCAGTCCAACTCTTTTTCTTGTTGGGGCCGGTATCAGTTGTAACATGCTGACACTATTAATCCTTTGCCCTGCCGCTCAAGTTAAAGGAGTTAAGTCTAGTGGTCAACAAAAATTGTACTATTAAGACTCAATATCATTCAACTAACTAAATAGCTTAATGGATAGATAAATTACTCCCCCAAAGGACTGACCAGTTATTTATTGGATATTTTCGATCACAATAGCCATTCTTTCAGCTCGCTAGCGCCCACATAATACGCCCAAGGTATAATAAATACCGCGCTGCCTAAGCAAGCCCAAGACACAAGAACTAACCAACCATCACCGATTAATGCTGACACCAGCCCAGCAAACTTATAACGGCTATATCCAATGACCATAAAAATATACGCCACAATGAAGATGACTCTCTCATTAATTTATATGTCATTAACTACCCTCTGCCATTGATCTATCTTTGAGCGATACTTTATTATTTTTTCCCAGCTTATAGTGCTTTTTAAGCCAAAGATAAAACCCTGAATACAACACAATAATTGCCGCGAGATCAAACAGTGCCCAAATTATTTTTAACGGTAGCCCGCCATAATCGCCAAAATGTAACGGCACAGATAAAAACATCGCATTCATGTACCACGGCGTTTCTTCGATGTTAGTAACACGCCCCGTTTTGGCATCAACCATCGCTAGCTGAAGTAAACGCTCCGTTAACGGCGTATTGCCTCGCAATGCGACGGTGTAATGATGGGGCGTGGCATAGGGGCTGCCCAGCCATGAAATAAACGAAATATCAGCATTTGGCACCTGTGCTAATACGGATGCTAGCACCACGTCAGATGACACATAATCGAGCAACGGCGTCGCGTCTTTATAAGGAGCTGCTATTTTTTCCAGTTGATCATGTTTCCAAAGAGCACTAAGGGGCGTCACAATACCGACTATTTATGAGTACAAGCCACTTAATAGCAGCCGTGCGTTCTTCTCATACCGTGGCAAACCCGAGTTTTTAGACCATAAGCGGGATACAACCCCTAAAAATACTTAACCATCCGACGAATGGAACACGCGAAAATGTTATTGCAATCGTCAAATTCTGTGACCAATACCGCATGGCTGTTGGTTATGCTAACCCGGCCAAATTTTCTGCCGCCTTTCGCCGCTGGGATTGGCACAACACCATCATTGTGGAAGCAAGGTTGCCATAACTAGCAGCCCTGTAACAGGGAATTACCCGCCAATTGCAACTGCATCAATAACCAGAATACCGGATAAATAAAAGTATCAATGTTTGCGGCTACCCTCATTAATAAGAAGAGATTAGCTGTCAACCTAGCCAGGTGCACAATTGCAGAGTACACTGCGCGTAAACATCCAAGTAGCTGCTCAGGCTATGCGGATTGTGGTAATTTTTATAAGGTAATACTACAAATGTCAGATAGATTCCAAGTAAGTGAGGCACACAGCCTATTACTTTTTCTTAATACCAAGCTACAGGGCTGGTCTAAAAAGAAAATAAAACAGCGACTACAACATGGCTACGTCATCGTCAATGGCGAGTCTGTCGTTAAACACGATCATCAGCTTAATGCCGGAGACAGTGTTGAGGTACTTGGACAGGGCAAGAGTATTGTCGCCAGTAAAAACCCGCAGGCGAGCCATAAATTAGACATTATATTTAGTGATCGTGATCTTATTGTGATCAATAAACCCGCGGGTTTATTGTCCGTTGCGACGGCCAAAGAAAATAAATTACATGCCTTGGCAATTTTGAGAAATCAATTATCTACAGCGAAACAACCCGTAAAATTATGGCCAGTTCATCGACTTGATCGGGATACCTCTGGTGTATTAATGTTTGCGACCTCAATTGAGATGCGCGAAGCCGTTAATGCCAACTGGACCGAGGCCGAAAAAGTTTATTTAGCCGTGGTTGATGGCGCACCTAAACCAGACAGTGGCACGATCGATCAACCGCTAAGAATAGATGCAAAACAATACAAGATGCACATTGGTGCTCATCCCGACGCGAAGAAGGCCATTACCCATTATCGTACCCTACGTACCGTTAATAAGCGTTCTTTATTGGAAGTAAAACTAGAGACTGGCCGACAACATCAAATTCGAGCTCATTTGTCTTGGTTAGGTTATCCCGTGGTCGGTGACCCACGTTATGGAACTAACGGCCCCCGCATGGGACTTCATGCATTACGCCTATCTGTTACCCATCCAATAACGGGTCAGCGATTAAATTTTGAAGCGCCACAACCCAACGACTTAATCACATTATTAAGATAGTTCTGGGTCCGTAGTTGGCACGGCAAGAGCGTTTAAAATAAAACGCCGATATTAGTCAATATATCGGTGCATGTGTAGTAAACCGTACTTTTAGTCGACTAAAAATTGAGCGCATACGCATGTGTTCACCGCGAGTTTACGTAATATGTATCGATATCTACATTGTAATACGCTGCCTTGCTCCTTGTTGTCGTTGGTCAGTATATTGATTAATTAAAACAAATAGAGTCAGGGTAGTTTTTACAATCAAAAGTATAAAGCTGGTGCAGATCTTCTGCAAATGACGCTTTGTTCTTGATATCTTCCGGTAGCGTAATGCCCCACCGTTTAAGTTGTACCCGGCTAAAAATATACTCTCCCTTGCTATAAGTTACCGGGTAAATATCCTTAGGACTTACCCCATCTTCCAGAATTGATTTTACAATTTCAGCAGCGGCTTCACCGATGCCGTACCCTGAGATAACCCAGCCCCCTGCTGATAATTGAGGTCCGATAGAGTCTTCATAAAAGTTAAACATCGGCAATGGCGAATTTTTTGCCATCCATCGAATAACACCCGGTTCAGGTTCAACGTAAACGCCATTTTCATCAAATAATAAATAACGAGAATCGAACAAGATAGCGTCATAACCGGCAGGTTTGGCGCCAATTACCGCCTTTTTCCATTTTGTCCAGTCGCTTGTAACTGTTAACTCAATGGTTACATTACCAACCTTAGTGGTGGTATTACCTTTAAAAATGTTACTTATATTAGTCACACTCGCGCCAACTTGTTCAGCATCATTTAAAAATAACACCCTATCAGCGCCTTCAGGCAATAGATTAATGATGTGTCGTAACGCCCGCTCATATAAAGGCCGCTCAATAACCCCAGTAATATTAGCTGGCATGATGCCGCCAATTAACTTACGCGGATTATTATTAATACCTAAATAAACAACGGGTACCTTATTGGCGAATTGTAAGCCCATTGCGGCAAGTGCTGCGTCATCACCAAGCACGACTAAGCTCGGTTTTAGTGATTGATATAGACCCCAAGCATGATTGATATGTTCTTGTAATACTTCAGGAGTTGCTCGCATTGCGTCAAGATCGTAACGCACCAAATTATAGTTTCTAGCAAGCTGGTCGTGCAAAGCCTTATGCCACAGCCGGTCCCAAAGAATGTCATGCCAGCTGTGAATTACTAGAATTGTTGGTTTATTTTCATTGACTTGACTAACTGCATTTAAGGAACACAAAGACAGTGAAATTAAAATAATTGTTCGCAGGGTCACTAATAATAATTCGCGGTACATAGCTAAAGCCTTCTTTGTTATAGGCCAATTAAGTTTAGTATAGAAACGCCCCGACTGGTGCACATTAGTAGTAATTTTTTATTAATACTCTTACTTCAATAATGAACTATTATTAGTAACCCCAAGTTACACAGAACGTGATGGGAGCATAGAAACAGTGTTTTTTCGTAAGAGCGATAAACTCTCCATGCGATTGTTGTTTTGGATTCTTTTTCTCAGTTCCATATTTACTGTATTTGCAACGATGATCCAAATATATACTGATTATCGCGACTCACGACAATCTCTAGAAATATACTTAGATCAAGTACAAGAGAGTGTTTTACCCTCGGTTGCAGTCGCAATGTGGAAATTAGACAAAGAAGTAATGCACAGTATTCTTAATGGTGTATTGACCCAACGAGATACTATTTATGTTGAGGTTGCAGACACCTATGCCAACTCTGTTATTGAATTAGGTCAAACAAGTGAGGAGAACGCATTTACCCGCCTTTATCCAATTAAGTTTACTGATGATGGCAATCGTCAAATAATTATTGGTCAATTAAAAATTGTTGTTACTCTCACCGAGATATATCGACAGCTTATGGGTAAAGCGTTAATAATTCTCATCACCCAAGGCGTAAAAACCTTCCTGATGTCTATTTGCATTCTAATGCTGATCGATTTATTAGTGATCCGCCATTTGAATAGCTTAGCGGGTTGGGCATATAACGTAAAATTAGAAAATCCAGCTAGGTTGTTAATTTTAAAGCGACGTAAGTCGACGATCAAAGATGTTTTAGACCGAGTAACTAGTGCCATTAATACCATGCAGCAAAATTTACTTAAAGCACTGGCCAAACGAAAGCAGGCAGAACGATTAATTCACTCAATTGTCGAAAACTCACCGTCGTTAATTTATTCAAAAGATACCAATGGTAATTACACCTTAGTTAATCAGGAATTTCTCACCACCCACAACTTAGAATACGAACAAGTATTAGGGCACAATGATGCAGAGCTCTTTTCAGCATCACTGGCAACGACCTATCAAAAATATGACCTAGAGGTAATCGAACAAGCCAAACCCGTCACTTTCGAGCAAGAAATGGAGAAAAATGATCACCTTGAATATTATTTATCGGTTAAATTTCCTATTTATGATGACAATGGCTCGCTGGTCGAAACTGGGGGAATTTCAACAAACATTACTGACCGCATCAAAAAAGAACAACAAATTCTAGAGCTAAATGAAAACTTAGAACATAAAGTACAGCAAAGAACCCAAGAACTAGAAGTGTCACTATTAAATTTACAAGAAGCTCAAAGCAAATTGGTCGAATCAGAAAAGATGTCAGCTTTGGGCAGTTTAGTTGCTGGTATTTCTCACGAAATTAATACGCCCTTAGGTATTGCAGTAACAGCTTCTTCACATTTGTCAGGGATCATCAAAAAATTTGATCAAGAGTATCAAAGCAACCAGCTAAAAAGATCTTCATTGGAAGAGCTTATTACCAACGTTCAGGATTCCTGTGTCATATTAATGAGAAACTTGGAACGAGCTGATGAGTTAATTCATAATTTTAAACAGATTGCTGTCGACCAAAGTAATGAACAAATACGTAGCTTTGAACTCAATATTTATCTCGATAAGTTAATTCATAGCTTAAAGCCACAGCTAAACCTAAACAATCATACAATCGTTGTTCAGTCCGATCACCAAATCAACTTAATCAGTGATCCCGGAGCCATTTCTCAAATTTTAACCAACCTAATCATGAACTCAATCAAACATGGTTTTAAAGCAATGAATAATGGCCAAATCACCATCATTATTACCTTAATAAAAGAAACCGTATCTATCGATTATCAAGACAATGGCTTGGGCTTAGATGCAAAGCAACGAGAAAAAGTATTTGAACCATTTTATACGACCGCACGCGCGACAGGTGGGTCAGGCTTAGGCATGTCGATTAGTTACAATATAGTCACGGTTAAACTAGCGGGTGAAATTAACTGCATTGAATCATCAAAGGGTGCACATTTTAAAATTACTTTTCCGGCGACGCTTAGCGGCTGAAATTATTCAATAGTATCAAGGCTGTATTTTACACAACGTATTGTATGAAATGTAACTTAAGGGATGGCCGTCAGGAAGATGGTGTAAGGATTATGCGTTAGTGCTATGGCGCAAGGGTTATGACATTAGTACTAACGTGCAAGAATAATAGTGCAAAGATAGTGGTGCAGGAGCAGTCAAGTTGTTCATTCTAGTATTGCCAATAGACTGGTGAATCAACAACTGCGGCCCCTTTACTCTTCACATCCTTAGTCGGACGCGCGGTTTATACTTGGTAAACCCAGGCTAAAAAGCACTTTGAATCTCTTTGGTTGGTAAACTCGATAAACTTTGCACCGTTTTGATCGGTAACAACAACATTATTTTTGTTTACAGAAATAGATGTAACAGGTGATTTAATTGAATAAACAGTACCGTTGTAGGTATAAGACATAATAAAACTCTTTTAATTTGCGCTAAGACGCATAAATAGGAAAAGCAGAATTATTGTTTGAAAACTTTTAGATATTTATAGATATCAACTTAAGACGAGAACGCATCTCGATAACTCAGACAACAATTGTAGCTTAAAAATTTGAGTGATGGCTGACTGTGAAAGGGAAAGACATAACACGGATTACCTTAATAGATAATCGGTTAAATAAACGAGAGGAGAATAATTAACGGCGCAACTATATAATCCGTAGCCCAATAAGTAAACTGTTTATTTAATAACATGTGACCGCCGTCTTGTTTTTGTCTCGAGGATCAAATGCAATATTGGGTAAAACATAAGTTTGAGCAGTAACAAGCAATCACTAGCTAAATAGACCAATTATCTTTACTGTGGACTAATGAAAAATTATTTTACACAATCAATCAAAAGCTTAGTTTGCCTCATCATAGCCTGCACCGCTAGTTTCAATAGCCAAGCACGTTCGTGGCAGAGCAGCGATTATATCAAGAAAAGTTTCTACGAAGTGAGTCTTGGCAGCGAATATGGCGATCACGTTAATAACGGACTAAGAAAATGGCAGCAACCGTTACGGATATATGTCGAGCATCAAGTGCCAGACAAAGCCCTGCACCAAAAATTACTCTCGGCACAAATCTCCCATTTAGCGGCAATAACTCAGTTAGATATTCAACTGACCAACAACAAAGCACAAGCTAATGTGCACTATTACTTTACTAATCAGGCGAAAATAAAGCCATTGGTTGCTAAAAATCTTGGGGCAAAGGCAGCAGAGCATTTGTATAGCAGTGTCTGCATTGCCAGTATTAAGACCAATAACAAAAACCACATAATATTCGCCTATGTTTTCATTCCGGTTGATTTAGCGCGTTTTCACGGTAAGTTGATCTCTTGCATTGTTGAGGAAATCACTCAAGCACTTGGCTTAGTACGAGACTCTGACTTGGTGTTCCCCTCTATCTTCAATGATCGCAGTAACAACGCCTTACTGACCGGGCTCGATGAAATTTTATTACGGCTGCTAAGCGAAGATTCACTCAAAGCAGGAATGACCAAAAAGCAGCTTGATCCCTTGCTTAACGCCATTCTTAAACGATATCACGCGACCGGGTTGATCAAGTCTGCGCAGCAGCGGGTAATAAAAGGAAAACTCTATCAAATGTTAGGTTATCGGCGTGCTAAGTGAACTAGCGCTAAAACATTCTTGTTAATGTCGCATCCTTACTAACAAAATGAGCCTTTAATGCCCCTGCAATATGCAAGGCTAAGGCGACTAATAATATCGGCATCAAATTAGCATGAACCAAACTCGTTACTTGCGATAATGACTCACTTATCACCACTGACTTTCCAGTGACTAAATCGACAGTTTTAGCCAGTAACTCAACACCAAAAACATACAGCCCTCGCCCTTGCGACGCTGACATTATGGCACCAGAAAGTGGAAACAAAATTGTCGATATCAGCAATGTCCAATGTACTACCTTACTAATAAATACTTGTATTTTGCCGTGTTGAGTTAATGGTTTTGGCCAACCGTGATTTATACGTAAAACGACTCGGAACGCCGCCAAAGCCAAGATTAATACTCCAATAGATTTATGAATACCGTACAAATAAAAGGCCTGGTTCTCTGCCATAAAAACACCCATGGCCATCATGCCAACAATACCCATTGCGACCATAATATGGAGCAAGCGAGATATTTTAGGAAGTTTTTCATTGTTTGTGTTCATGGTGCAGGCCTTATGAGTAATTAAGGCTCACAGATTACGCCATGCTAGGTTAAATAAGGGTTAAGCGGTTACTGCCGCATTTCAACAAGCTGCAAAGGTGATACTCCTTGGGATATAATCGCTAGGTCATCCTGTGTGAGTCTAACCTGCTCTCCGGGTCCATTAAGGGTATAAATACTACCGGTGCGAGTATAAACTTCGCGCTCGTCGGCTCTTATCTCTAATAATCTAGACGTGCATACAAAATCACCAGGCTCAAATCGACCTTGTTGATCGTTAATGATAATGCCCCACAGCACTTTACCCATGCTTTGTTCAAAAGATTGATCTTGGTAAACATCAACAATGTACCAGTTATTAATTTCTGTAATCATGATTTATCCTACCAACGGAGCAAAAAACAACAAAAGCCGTCATTAGTTTGTGCCCTCTAAATCATATGCAAGACTATGAACTCATTCATTAAATCAATGGATTGGCATTAATCGCTTATTGTCGCGTCGAGTCAATATAGACGTTTTAGGCCATTTCCGTAATATATGCCGATAACTCGATGATAATGCACGTGCCGTGAATTAATCGTAGAAGTTAGTCGCTTTTTACAATAAAAAAATCAGATATTGTGTTATTAATACTACATTAAACTGAACAACTATTCCGCAGGAGAAGCAAATGCTGAATATACGTAATAAAATTTTATCCGCACTGTTAATTACCGCACTACTGCCCGTTATTATCATTGTATCTTTAACGTCCAATAATATTATTGAACAAACAAAACAAGACTTTATTCAAGCAAGTGATTTAGATATATCAATCATTGACCAATCATTTACCAACTTTTTTAATACCTTAAGTTATAACGTATCCTTTATTGCTGATACCCCAGTGGTTCGCGCAACTAAACAAGGAGAAATCAGTACTTATTTCGCCGAAGGTAAAAAGCCAGCAATGGTGGCCAAAGCTAACGGGGGCCGAGAGCTAGAAATTTTCGAACTCTTTAGTGCCATTGGCAATAATAATCCCGCTTTAGGTTATGTGTACTTAGGAAATAAAGATGGCCAATACCTTGAATGGCCTGGTACCGGTAATTATGAAAAATGGGATCCTCGACTACGCCCTTGGTACACCGTTGCTCAGGCTGCTAATTTCGAAGTAGCAAGGATCGATGGTTATTACTGGGAACCTGACGACGCTGTTTATGTTTCGGTCATAAAAAGCTTCAAGAATGAGCAAAATGAGTTTGAAGGTGTCGTGGCTATTGACGTATCGGTTAAAGCATTAACGGAAATGGTGCAAAAGATTAAGATTGGTGAAACTGGCTTTATTATGATTATCGAAGGCAACGGTAACATTTTAGTTGATGCACATGAGCCTAAGAATAACTTCAAATCGCTCCAGAAACTTCCAGCACCTTATTTTAAGACCATCGACAGCACTGATTCAGGCATTCTGGAATTGGAGATTGACGGCGTTAGTTACATGGCCAATGTGTATGAATCAGATACTCTAGGTTGGAAGTTTGTTAGCTTTAAACAAACCGATGAAATTTTTTCGAGTACCAATCACTTAATTTGGTTAACTGCCGTGGTCAGTATTGTATTAATAGCACTGGTCATTTTTATAGGACTGTTATTTTCAAAGAATATTGTTGACCCAATCAATGAAGTTAAAGATGAACTAAAAACGCTAGCCGAAGGTGAAGGCGATTTAACCACCCGTCTTAACGTCAAAAGCAACGACGAAACGAGTCAACTAGCCCAATGGTTTAATCAGTTTATCCAGCGCACTCAACAAATGATCCAAGAAATAAAAACCAATGCCAATGAGATTTATCAAGTGTCGACCGACACCAGCACCAGCGCGGTAAAAGTCTCGCAGTGCTCTAATCAGCAAATAAGTGAGATTGAGCAAGTTGTTGCCGCCGTGACTCAAATGGCAGCATCTGCGAATCAAATCGCAAACAGCTGCGCTGAAACGGCGAACGTATCAGAGCAAGGACTTCATGCTGCTCAAACCGGCAGAGATGTTATTAATCAAAATATTGTAGGCGTTAAGCAATTAGGAAAGAGTATCGAACACTCGAAAAGCGTAATTGCCGATCTAGAATTAGAAACCGATAATATCAATAAAATATTGCTTACTATCCAAGCAATTGCAGAGCAAACGAATTTATTAGCACTAAATGCCGCCATTGAAGCTGCCAGAGCTGGTGAGCAAGGACGTGGCTTTGCTGTCGTCGCCGATGAAGTTCGAAACTTGGCAAAACGAACCCAAGACTCCACTTCAGAAATAAATCAAATTTTAACTATATTGATCGAACGTACCAAAGCAGTTTCAGAGAATATGACAATAAGTCAGTCGCAATCTGTTGATGTCATCAACTCGTCAGAAAAGGTCAGTATTGCCTTTAATGACATTGATGTCGCAGTAGAGAAAATTAGAGACATGACCAGTCAAATTACCCGTGCCGCAGAAGAACAACATCAGGTGACCGAAGAGATAAATATTAATATTGTATCTATCTCGGATCAAGCATCAATGATGTCGCAGCTCTCTCAAGACGTTGAAAATTATGCCAAGCAACAAACTCAACTAAGCCAAACGCTATCAGGCTCAGTAGCAAGTTTCCGCACTGAAAAATAGATTAGCCAATAATTTATTAAAATAGCCAAAAAGATAAAGCTCCCACCGGAGCTTTATCTTTATGCGGACAAAATTAATTATAGATGGTGCGAGTCATAACGCTATTACTGGTAACAATACCCAAAGAGCCAAGAAATGATGATTGTGGCTAAAAATAAAAGACCAACCAATAACCGATGCCTGTCCTGCTTATTTTAGGGAAATGTGCCTTTTCGATTAAGCGGATTTAAATAAACCTTTAAAATATCTTTTACCTCAGGTGCCGATATATTCTTTTTGTTTACTAATATAGCCTTAACCGTCACTTGGGCTTCAACATCCTTTCCTTGCATAATTTGATAAAGATTAAGCACCCCTAGATAACCCATTTGAAAAGGATCTTGCGCGATAAACCCGTGTAATTCGTTAGCCATTAACGATTGTATAATAACGCTATGAGCATCGAATCCAATATGAACAATTGTTCCTGATTTGTTTAACCTTTTAAGAGCAGTTATGACCGCTACGGTAGTAAGCTCGTTTGACGTAAAAATTCCGTCAATGTCATCAGCATCTTTTAATATGTCTAGCGCCCTCTGCCGAGCAATCCCTATCCCGCTCCCTAGATACTCGTCAATGATCACTTCAATGCCCGATGCTTGAACTTCTTTAATGAAAGCTTCTTCTCGAATGCTCGTCGTGACAACACCTTTTTTTAACCCCAGTACTGCGACTTTCCCTTTACCGCTCAAAACATTGACCATCTCTTTACCAGCAAGCACTCCAGCCTCAGCATTATTGGTTTTAATAACGCTAACTCGGTCTCCCCCGATATCTCGATCTATATAAACGGTAGGAATACCCCGAGCTTTTAACTTGGCGACATCGGATAAGCGCGCAACACTATTTGGTGCAAGCACTACTCCTTGGCACATTTTTTTATTAATGACGAGATCGAGAATATAACGCTGCCCTTTTGAGTCGGTTTCATCAACAGCACCACGCGCATAAATAGTAAGACCTAATTCAGTGGCCGCTTTTTTTGAACCCCGAATAACGGCTTGCCAGTATTGCTGACCACCACCAGCAGTCACCACACCAATGCACCGAGCCGATGCGGTTAATGGTACATAAAGAAATAATATGAGTAATATTATTGTTACTTTATATCGTTTGATCTTCATAAATTAATTATAGGCTTTGTTTCCTAATTAAGTGCGTCATCAAGTAACTTAATTTAAAGAACGACGACTTAAGTGGCACAATGGGTTTAACCACCACTCTAAGACATCCTTGTTAAAGCCTCACGCTCATATTAAGCCATCTCACCACAAAGCTAACCTCGAATAAAATCAATAGCTTACTTGTAAGTGCCCCTTCTTTTTTGTTCGTTCTTGACCCCGTTTATTGATCATTGGATAATGCTGCTTTAAATTCCACAGGTTATATCAATGCTTAGATTTTTTCGTGTCGTTAGTATGCTCGAAGGCTGTTCTTATTTAGCAATACTGAGTGTTACGCTTGGCTTTATAAGCCGCGACTTTGTGTCTCAACTGGGCATGTTGCACGGCGTATTATTCATGCTCTACATCTTGTTGTTTTCGGGGGTATCGCGCCAACAAAAATGGTCGTTAGTCACCCATTTATCTTTATTCGCCGCCTCAATTGTACCTTTCGCTTTTATTGCAGTGGAGTTTTTCTTGAGTCGACAACTGGTATCACAAAAGCCAACTAGCGTATAATCTGGCAATTATTTATAGTTGGCTAGTGGCTTAGATTATTATGGCAAGAACAGCAGCAGCGTTACATATTTTAGTTAAACACAAAGAGCAAGCCGAGGACATTTTAGCCAAACTTAAAAAGGGCGCTAAATTTCAAACCCTTGCTAAAAAACACTCCAGCTGCCCGTCGGGTAAAAATGGAGGAAGCTTAGGCGAATTCAAAAAAGGAAGCATGGTTCCCGCTTTTGATAAAGCATGCTTTACCGGAGAAATTTCCACCCCAATGCTAGTCAAAACTAAACATGGCTGGCATGTGATTAAAGTGCTTTATAGAACATAGACTCAAATATTCACAAGCTTGATCAACAGAACTTCTAGCTAAAAGCTTTAGCTAGAAACTGTATTACTCACAATTTTGTGGTTGAATTGGCCAGACACGACTGCTTTTTGACCCGCAGCCATAAGCTGTATTGGTTAGAACAATGCTTAGCGTGAACTGAGAACATTTGCGCATTCATGCGGCAGGTCGGTAAGTATTAATTCTCTTCTGGGGCGTCCGGCTGGTTTTGGTGGACCCGGGTTCAGAATGTCATTCACCCAACTCTGCGCAACGGCACAGCCATCACCGGGTGGTGGTGGCGCTTGATTGACACAGCCACGCACCCCACTAGGGCAAGACAGACGCACGTGAAAATGGTAATGATGTCCGTACCATGGCCGAATTTTTCGCAGCCAACGGCGATCCCCTTTTTCATCTTTACACATCTGTACTTTAGCCCCAGGAAAGACAAAAATTCGCGCAACCTCTCGATCATTAGCTGCGGCGCGTATAATGGCGTGATGTTCCGGCGTCCATTTGTTGTTCACAAATGCCCCGCCATCACGGCGCATAGAGATAGAACTGATATTCTCGCGTTGACTCTTCGACAGGCTTAGCTCCGTTGGCGGCAGCATCCAAATATCAACGTCAAGCCCCACCTGATGAGATCGATGACCCGATAACATCGGCCCACCACGGGGTTGCGACATGTCACCAATATACAAACCATTCCAGCCAATGCGTTTAGCGTCGCGCGAGAGGCGTTGCACAAAATCAACCGTGCGCGGATGGGCCCAGTTGCGATTACGTGACAAACGCATTGCCTGCCAAGTACGACCCGTTTCAGCAAGCTGTTCGCCACCCGCAAGGCAGCCTTTCGCATAAGAGCCATAAGGGCGAGCACGTTGATGTGATCCGTCACTCTGAGCGCCAAAAAAATCTTTGGCTGGCTGGTTATGTGCATGGGCAGGCAGTGCCATGACCACAGTAAGTAAAGTAAAAAAAAGACCTAGCTTCATAAAATGTCCTTATTATACGCCCGTAACCATTAGTAAACGGTCACCCTAGAGCGTTCCTATCCTAATCGGCCAAATCTGAAATCGTCAAATCTTGCCCTAGCTTGTATGTCTATGATCTCTGAGATAACTCACCTTTGACGGGCTGAGTGACAGCGCGTCAACCAGGTAAACGCAAAGATTAATTCCCTGACTTTCACACGCCACGATAGCTTTGGATGGTGATCTCCTCATTATTAATGGAGCTCAGTTGGTCGCACTTAGTTTTTATTAGTCTTCTTTCTGAATGAGAGTTATATCATCAATCCCCAGATTAAGACGCTCGTTATTATATAACCTGAGTTCTGGATAAATGTTTTGTAACACTATGAAAATAAACTAATACAAACAAAGTTAATTCCCAGTGACGAAATTTTAGTGGATATCACGAGTTCTCTGCTCCAAGCAGAACTCAAGTACCTACATCCTTGTAGGCAAGGCGTTTTAACGAATCAATAGCTGGCTATTGGGAGTAAAAACAACGCTGATAGCGGCTAAAAGAGCGTTATTGGGTAAAATCTCTTATCCGGTACTCAGGTTATATATCCATAACCAACTTGTTGCTCTACCTTGTAATTGTTTAATATTTTCATAGATTCATTGTGCCACTTCAACCATGACAGAATAAAAATAGTTAAGGGCTATAAATTCTAGGATCACATAAAACGAGCACAATACAGAGGGGTAATAGAGGTACATATACCTGACCGAATCAAAGTACTAATCAAAGTACTAATAGCATTGGCTCTGTTCACCTTAAATGTAGCTAGCTTCACAACTAATTGAAAGTGTTGGTGTTTGATAAAGCAAGCTTGAGCAGCATGGATGCTGGTCTAGAGCCTCCACGGATGGATTTACGGCGACTTGCTGTTCAAATGGCAACACTTTAGTACAACATAGCCAATAGCATTAAATTATCTATTGAGTGATTGTTAATGAGTACTATATGATTTAATTATTTTTTCAATAGAAAATTTATGGATTACTTACCTTTAATATTTGTCGCGCTAGTAGCCATTGAACATATTTATATCTTAGTGCTAGAAATGTTTGTTTGGACCAAACCACGCGCATTAAAAGTTTTTGGGCTGTCTAAAGCAGATGCCCAAACATCAAAAACCTTAGCTGCAAATCTAGGGCTATATAATGGGTTTCTATCTGCAGGCTTAATATGGGGGTTAGCCCACCCAAATCATGCTATTGGCCAGCAAGTACAAATATTTTTCTTACTGTGTGTATTAGTGGCTGCAATTTATGGCGGCGTTACAGCTAAGCGCTCTATTCTCATTGTTCAAGGACTACCGGCCTTCATCGCTTTATCTTTAGTCGTGTTAATTTAAACTAACGACATGAATATCGCCTGCCGATAACAGCAATCGTGATGTCCATTAGCGCAGCGGCATAAGCTTTGTTTTCAGCCCGCCCGTTCTATTCCTCACTATACTGCTTTGATGATGAGGGGAGCTCAGCAGTTTTACATCCAACAACGCCAAAACGTTCAATGAACTCTGCTGCGGCCATTGCTTTGCCACTGTAGTGTCCCTGAATCAAGTCACATTCCTGGTTTATAAGGTATTGCAGCTGTGCTTCATTTTCGACTCCCTCTGCCAGAATTTGAAGTCCCAATGAGTGTCCCATTTGAATGATTGCTGTAGTGATGGCTTTATTGTCGCTATCTTTTTCAATGTCCACGATAAAACTGCGATCAATCTTTATTTTTTGAATGGGGAAACGCTTAAGGTAACTCAGCGAAGAATAGCCAGTGCCAAAATCATCAATCGACAGCGTAAAACCTGCTTGATACAAGGCTTGCATTGTAACAATGGCTTCGTCGATATCAAACATCATTGCGCCTTCCGTAATCTCTAGTTCAATATAACGACTAGGTACATTATATAGCTCAAGAATTGTCAGCGTTTGCACAAGAAAGTCTTTTCTTCGAAATTGCACCGGAGAAATATTAATGGCTATTCTAATGGGCGGTATTCCTGCGTCGATAAAAATTTTTATCTGGCGGCAGGCCTGCGATAACACCCAGTCTCCTAGCTCATTAATGAGTCCACTTTGCTCGGCAATCGGGATAAACTGAGCCGGTGGGATCATGTCTTCTCCGGGAGTATGCCACCTGATTAGTGCTTCGGCACCGACCAACTTATTATTATCAATTTTGAATTGTGGTTGGTAATATAGTTCAAAATTATCATCAATCAAAGATGAGGTTAAGTCAGCTAATATCTGTTTGTATCTTTGTAGTTTAGTATTCATTTCATTGACGAAAAAACGAGTAGTATTACGCCCACTCTCTTTAGCTTGATACATTGCAATATCAGCATTACGCAGCAAACCCTTGCTATCAGTCGCATCATCGGGATAGATAGTAATGCCAATACTAGTACTAATAGAGATACTTTTATTTTGAATAACCATTGGGGTATGGAGAAGCTCATTTAAGCGCTGCGCAAAGATTGCCGTATCATCAATACTTTCCACTTTGTTTATTATAAATGCAAACTCATCACCGCCAAAACGGGCAACTGTATCTGCATTTCGCTTTGTTGCTAATATTCTTAAGCCTACTATTTTCAGTAATTCATCTCCTATCTCATGACCTTGTGTATCGTTAATCAGTTTGAAGCCATCAAGATCCATAAAAAATACGGCAAATTTACTACGATTACGTTTCGCCTGTGCTATTGCTTGATGTAATCGGTCTTGAAATAACGCTCGGTTAGGTAAGTTGGTTAAAGAATCATGCAACGCCAGATGCTTAAATTGTTGCTCAACCTGCTTACGCTCCTTAATCTGTAATATCAGGTTTTTATTATTGCGGTCTAGTGCCTGAGTTGACTGATTGAAGTGATAGGCCAGCAAGCCAAACTCATCCTGACGACTATCATCTAGTAATTTAGGTTGAGCCTCAGTATTATCTGCAGCTGTCCGCTGTAATTGGTTGACCATCTGATACATAGGAGCGGTTAAACGTTGCCGAAAAAATATAAAACCCAAGATTGTGCTTATGCTTATTATTGTTACCATTAGTAACAATATCTGGTGTGCCATATCTTCTGCACCGCTTATAGCCAGACGCAGAGGAGTAACCACAATAATTTTCCACATCGTTTCCGGCATAAAGAAAAACGATACGATCACTGGCTCACCAAGCAACAGGTCCTGTTGATTGATCACAGAAATTAAGGTGTCCTGCGGATAGTTTATTTCTTTTTTCAATGCCAATAGGTTAGCTGAAATTAGCTGGGCTTCACTGCTCGATATTTGGTAGCTTTCCTGCGCAATCTTTTCTGCGATTTGCTGATTGTTTTCTTTAGCACTATTCATCTGAGACAAATTGAAGGCATTTAATATATCGGCAATCGGTTTGAAAATTTTATTTTTTTTCGCCAGTTCGGTTACCGTTATGTACTCTGCCGCCAGATTGTTATTGTCATTACGGCTAGTTTCTTTTGTTAATTTGTCGTCAGGGAAAGATAAAAATTTATTATTGCGGTCTACCGCATAGGCATAACCACCGAGTTTAGCGCTGCTGTCGTGCAAGTTTTTTTGTAATCGCTTTAATTTAATATCAACGGTAGCATTACCGGTAAACTTTTGCTGGTTAAACATTGCGACAGTACAGGTAACCATTGGTTCTAAAGTGTAAGGATCCATATAGGATTTTGACCAGATACAGTCTCCAGGGCTACTATATCGAGCAGGAACATACCATTCTTCGTTATGATAACCAGCACCGTTTGGGTCGTTATACTGGTCAAAATATTGTAGCTGACCAGCGCCATCCCTTCCCCAAAAAAAGCTGCGCCGTTCTATTGCTGGGGTAAATATTTCAGGCTCAGGCCAGATCCCACCACCAGCGATAAACTGATGATAACCTTCGGTATTTATAATTTTGGGGATAATATCTAGAAACAGGTCAGGATTTTTCGGCAAGTTTGCGCCGACCGTGGCCAAAGTACGGGTTAATGTTTCAGCAACGCTTACCTGACGGGACAATTCTGCGACTAAATGAGAGCCAGTCTCATTAATAAGTTCCTTGTTCTTATGAATAAGGTAATCTTTGGCTACAAAATCGACAACCCCGTATGTTGCAGTAATCAATACAACATAAATCATTGTCATACCAAGAAATAACCGGAACAGGATTGTATCCTGAAGCCTAATTGCTGAGCGGACTGAAGACATACCCCTCCCATGGAGATATCTTAAAAATAAACTACCGTTAATTATTAAGTAGTCATTTTTCCATTTTTAATTAGCTTAATTTTGGTAGGTCTACAATAACTTAGCTTAAAATTTATACGTACGCAACAGATATTCAGAAGAGAATAAGATGCAAACTCAGAGTGGCCTATAAATAAAGAAGACAGCCAAAGGGGGTAATGTTCTACTCTGATCAAGGAATGCATTACACCAGTAAGAAGTTCCATCAAACAATATAGCGCTTCCAAATGAAGCAGAGTATGAGCCGTCACGGAAAATGCTGGGATAGAGCGATTTTTTAGAAATATAAAAACAGAATAGGTACTAAAGTAGGCTATCAAAATTTTAACCAAGCAGATCATTCAATAACGAGTTATATCATGGGCTACGATAGCAAAATTTAGTTGACCACTACACTTTGTTAAAGTTATCCAAGCAGACGGTATTCTGGGTTACTACGACAAAATAGATCTGTAAGGTATATTTTTAATAATTACCAAAAAATTATTGAATTTTGTACTAGACTCAATAGATCCCATCGAAGCACGAGGGTATATGGAAACATATAAGAAAATATTGGTTGTCATAGAGCCTGAAGAGAAAAAATATATACAGTTACACAAAGCTGCACATTTGGCTCGCCAAGTCGGAGCACAAATAACCGTGCTGCTAATCATATATGATCAGGAGCTTAATTTATTTTCCTCCCTGTCTAAAAAATACGGCGGTAAACTAAAAGAAAGTGTTATCAGGGAACAACAATACTGGCTCCAGGAGCAACTAGGCTCACTGTCATTTCATGATCTGGAGGTTAACTCTGAGGTCTGCTGGCATAAATGTCAGCATCAAGCGATCGCTGAACATGTAAGCCAATATAACTATGATCTGGTGGTGAAGGGAACCAAGCGACATAGCGAGCTTGGTTCATTATTTATTACACCTACTGACTGGCATCTGTTGCGGGAGTGTATCAGCCCAATCTTACTGGTAAAATCTGCACCGTGGTGTGAAGGTGGCCGTATATTGTCAGCTATTGATGTAGACAATAATCAGGCATTTAATAATGAAATCCTCAAGAAGTCGCGCTTCCTTGCACAGATGCTTCAGGCAGAGCATCACTTGGTCAACTGCTATTTAGAGAGCGATATCAGTATGTACATTACCCCTCCCGACACTGACTCCAAAGTTGACCATGAGGAGGTCAAACATCAACACCAATTGGTAGCAGACCAGATGGCTCGGCAATATCAGATTAACCAAGACAACATACATGTTATGGAAGGATTGTCACATGATGTGATCCCCCGAATTACCAAAAATATTGATGCTGAATTGGTGGTATTAGGAACCTGTAGCCGACAGGGTCTATCTGAAGCGCTATTGGGGCACACCGCTGAACACGTCATTGATGAAATAAATTGTGATCTGCTGGCACTCAAGCCTGATAATCTTGTACCTACCTAGACAGGCCCACTTAAAAATTAGAATAATCACGTTCAATAACTAGCCCCCATTTCCTAGATGCCCCCAAATAATACTTATGCCTGTAATACAAAGATAAACAAAGATAAACAAAGATGGGACAACCATAATTATTCCGTTGACCAAGTCAGTACCGTGGCACCACTACAGGATTACCATAGAATTTAAGAAAGTTAGTTTTTATTTCCCGACTCTAAGAAGTACCCTGCCTCCCTCCAGGTTCTTAACCCCCCATCAAGTGCCACAGCCCGACTAAATCCCATTTCCCTAAGGGTAGCGGCAGCAAGAGTAGATATTTTTCCAAATTCACAATAGACCACAATCCGTTGAGTAGGATCTGTCAGTAGATTATTGACCCGTAATTCAAGCTGACCTCTTGGAATAAACATCGCACCAGGAATATGCTCTTGTTCAAAGGCATCATGTTCACGTACATCTAGCAGGAGAATATCAGGATCGCTGGACTGGATTCGCTTTTGCACCTCGTCCATAGCCATGAAAGACACTTTGGCCGCAGCCTCAGAGATCAATTGTTCCACTGTCTTGCCACCGCTAAGATTAGTACGCAACGCTTCAGTCAGGTGAGTAGGCATACTTAAATTTAAGGTCTGCATGAGTTCAATAAACTCGCGACGATTCTTCTTTTGCAAGCGAGGATTTTCAGCTAATTCACGTTCTAAAGTAGAGTGTCCCCGATGTTTGTAATCGTGCCCAGGATATACTTTAAGTGTAGGGTTTAGCTTAAGTAAGCCATTAAACAGGCTGTCATATAATTGGTCGGGGTTTCCTGTCGGAAGATCGGTTCGACCAGTAGCGCCAATAAGCAGAGTGTCTCCGGTCAGGACACGGTCGGGCAATATAATGCATATCGAATCATCAGTATGTCCCGGCGTGTACATGACTCTCAACCTTAATTCGCCCACAATAATAATCTCCCCGTCATCTACTCGCATATCGACAAAAGGAGCCCCGCTGTTGCGATGCATGATGATAGGAACGTCTATTTTACGAGCAAGACTTTGACTTGCAGAGAAGTGGTCGGCATGGGTATGAGTATCCAGAAGGTAATGAATTATCAATCCATCTTGTATCGCAAGAGCCAGATAACGTTCTACCTGACTAACCTCCGGATCAATGATGATCGCAGCACATGTTTCTTTACATCCAATTAGGTAGGATTGACATCCTCTTTCAGTACTAATTTGATGGAAAATCATTTTCATATGCTGCTTCTCCTTTTACTAGTCAGCAATTAGGTAAGAATCACTCCAAACTCTATTGGCAGTCGCTTAAGTATGATACTTACTTAGTAAATAATATTTTGTCTTGATCATGAGTCAATCCGGATATATGTACAGTGACCATAAATCAGAGAATATAAATTTCTAATATTAAAAACTCATCATTTCATTATAGACTGTCTTAGTCGATTGGAGGTGTAAAGCTAGCTAGAAATTCACTAACAGCGTCCTAAGTTGGCAGCTAAGCCTCCCCTGATGGAGAAGTAGACACTTTGTGAATCATCGCTTTAATTTGGACACTTTCCCATTGCAGTACAGAAACTACAGCATGTTTCTCACTCTGTTGTGGTCAGATAAATAAACAGATTTACCTGCTCTACTTGGCAAAAAAGCGAGCACCACTTTCGCAGTACTCGCTTTCTAAAATCAACCTGACATATCAGCTAATCGGTTTCCAACTTGATATGTCGTGATCAATCAATCACCAATTAAAGATACTCTTCAATCGGTACACATGAACAATGTAAATGGCGATCGCCATATACGTCATCAATGCGGTTAACTGTTGGCCAGAACTTGTTGGCACGAACTTCTGCTGTTGGGAATACAGCTAATTCGCGGTCATAAGCACGGTTCCATGTTGGATCCATAATGTCGTCAAGTGTGTGCGGTGCGTTGTGTAATGGATTGTCAGTTTCGTTCCATTCGCCCGATTCTACTCTAGCGACTTCTTTACGGATTGAAATTAGGGCATCGGCCAAGCGATCTATTTCGATCTTAGACTCAGACTCAGTCGGCTCGATCATTAAGGTACCAGCCACCGGGAAAGACATGGTTGGTGCGTGGAAACCGTAATCGTTAAGACGCTTAGCGATATCCATTTCAGTTACACCAGACGCTTCTTTAAGTGGGCGCAAATCAACAATACACTCGTGTGCCACGTAACCGCCACGACCAGAGAATAAAATAGGGAAGTGTTCACTTAAACGCGCTTTAAGGTAGTTAGCGTTCAAAATTGCCAATTGCGTTGACTGACGTAAACCTTCGTTACCTAACATGGTAATGTACATCCACGTAATAGGTAAGATACTTGCCGAGCCGTATTGTGCCGCAGATACTGCGCCGTTACCGCTTTGGGGGCCTTCAAGGTCAACCACACTGTGATTAGCCACAAAAGGTGCCAAGTGTGATTTAACACCGATAGGACCCATACCAGGACCGCCGCCGCCATGAGGAATTGCGAAAGTCTTGTGCAAGTTAAGGTGCGATACGTCAGCGCCAATGCTACCAGGTGACGTTAGGCCAACTTGTGCATTCATGTTCGCGCCATCAAGATAAACCTGACCGCCATGACCGTGAATAATTTCACAAATTTCTTTGATCGTTTCTTCGTATACGCCGTGCGTTGACGGGTAAGTGATCATGATGCACGATAGGTTTTCTGATAACTCTTCGGCCTTAGCGCGAAGGTCGTCCATGTCAACATTACCTTCAGCATCACAAGCGGTAACCACAACTTTTTGACCAGCCATTTGAGCCGACGCTGGGTTAGTACCATGCGCAGATGAAGGAATTAAACAAATGTTACGATGCGCGTCACCACGAGACTCGTGATATTTTTGAATCGCTAACAGACCAGCATATTCACCTTGAGCGCCCGAGTTAGGCTGCATACAAATTGCATCATAACCAGTAATGTTCACTAACCACTCAGACAACTCAGTGATCATTTCAACATAACCCACTGCCTGATCTTGCGGACAGAATGGGTGCATGTTGGCGAACTCGTTCCAGCTAACTGGCAGCATTTCAGCAACCGCGTTTAGCTTCATGGTACAAGAACCCAATGAAATCATTGAATGGTTAAGCGCTAAGTCTTTACCTTCAAGACGACGGATGTAACGCATCATCTCGGTTTCAGAATGGTAGCTGTTAAATACTGGGTGCGTTAGGTACTGTGAAGTACGCACTAAACCATCATCAAATGAGTTGCCGCTAACATCGCTGTCTAACTGCGCAACATCAAGACCGTGACCAGCACCTAAAACAATGTCGAATAATTTAGCAACATCAGCGCGAGTTGTTGTTTCATCAAGGCTAATACCAACCTGACCGGCTAAATCGCGACGTAAGTTAACGCCCGCTTCAACGCCATTGGCAAGTATTTGATCTTTGTTAGCAACATTTAACGTAATGGTATCGAACCAAGCATTGTTCGCTAGTTCAATGCCTTTAGCAACTAAGCCGTTCGCCAAGATAGTCGTTAAACGGTTAATGCGGGTTGCGATGTTTTTCAGGCCTTTAGGACCATGATAAACCGCGTAGAACGACGCCATGTTCGCTAATAATACCTGAGCGGTACAAATGTTTGAGTTGGCTTTTTCGCGGCGGATGTGCTGCTCACGAGTTTGCATTGCCATGCGTAATGCTGGCTTGCCGCGCGTGTCTTTAGATACCCCGATAATACGGCCAGGCATTGAACGCTTGTGCTTATCACGTGACGCAAAAAATGCAGCGTGTGGGCCACCAAAGCCCATTGGCACACCAAAACGTTGGCTGTTACCAAACACAACATCGGCACCCATTTCGCCAGGTGACTTAAGCATAGTTAACGCCATTAAATCAGCGGCAACAGCAACAACGGCTTTATTCGCCTGTAGATCGCTAATTAGCTGCTCAATGTCATCAACCTGACCTGTTGAAGCTGGGTAGCTTAACATGGCGCCAAATACGTCGTGGTTTACGGCGTCTTGCGCTGGACCAACGATAACATCATAACCAAAAGTACCAGCACGGGTTTTAATTACGTCTAATACTTGTGGGTGAATGCTATCACTGACGTAAAATTGGTTTGATTTTTTGTTCTTAGAAACACGCTTCGCCAAGCCCATTGCTTCAGCACCGGCTGTTGCTTCATCAAGCAATGACGAGCTAGCAAGATCTAACCCAGTTAAATCAATGGTTAGCTGCTGGAAGTTAAGAATAGCTTCTAAACGACCTTGAGCGATTTCTGGTTGGTAAGGCGTATATGCCGTGTACCAGCCTGGATTTTCTAACACGTTACGTAAAATAACGTTCGGCACGTGAGTATTGCTATAACCCATGCCGATATGCGTGGTTAATACTTGGTTTTTGTCAGCCAAAGTACGCAAATAACTTAACGCTTCTACTTCGGTCCGGCCACTGCCAACATTTAGCCCATCTTTTAATAAAATAGACTCAGGAACAATCTTTTTCGTCATGTCTTCTAATGAATCAGCGCCAATGTAAGTCAGCATGTCTTGTTGCTGCTGAGCATTTGGCCCAATGTGACGAGCGATAAATTCGTTTTTGTTTTCTAACTCGGTTAACGAAGGTAAGCGGGTCATGGTAACTGTCTTCCTAAAGCAGGGGCCGCACACATTAAAGTACAGCCAAATATAAAAATAAAGCCCCTTAGCAGAGGCTGAAGGGGCTTTAATTAGTGAGCGATATTAATCTTCTTCGATTGTCGCTTGATAAGCTTCTGCGTCGAGCAGATTTTCAATTTCTGAAACATCGCTCGCTTTAATCTTGAACATCCAACCGTCGCTGAATGCGTCAGAGTTAACTAACTCAGGCGCGTCTTCTAGTTCTTCGTTAATCGCAACGATTTCGCCAGAAATTGGGCAATAAATATCTGAAGCCGCTTTTACCGACTCAGCAACTGCAACATCTTCACCGGCATCTAGGGTGTCACCAACATCTGGTAAATCAACAAAGACCATGTCGCCAAGTAAGCCTTGAGCATGGTCAGAGATACCTACTGCGTAAATACCGTTACCTTCGTCACGTAGCCATTCGTGAGAGTTAGCAAATTTAAGTTCAGCTGGGATATTGCTCATGGGTTTTATCCTTTATATTTTTTATTAGCTCGCGTAGCTTTAGCTTACGCCAACCTCAATTAATGTAAATCTATACCTTATTAGACAGTTACGCTTCCCCGAAAATAATCACTTCACAATAAAACTCAGTTGTGAGCAACCACCTTCAATATAAAACGATAGCTGATAATAACTTATTTTCAATTTAAAATACTTTTTTTCCGTTGCGTACAAAGCCTGATTTGACCACTTGTACTTCAACAAATTTCTTGCGCATTTCAACCTGGGCCGTTTCGCCAATTGAACGCGGTACTCTAGCCATTGCTACACTGTAACCAAGGGTTGGTGAGAACGTACCAGAAGTGATAACACCTTCTTGTTCAACGCCTGCGCCATCTTTAAACACCACACGTTGACCGCTACGCAGCACACCTTTAGCTTCCATAACCAAACCAACCTGCTTATGCAGTTCGCCAGTTTCTTTTTGAGCTAATAACGCGTCACGCCCAATAAAGTTACGATCTTCAGGTTTCCACGCTACTGTCCACGCCATGTTAGCCGCTAGTGGAGAAATGCTTTCATCCATGTCTAGGCCATATAAGTTCATGCCAGCTTCTAAACGCAAGGTATCACGTGCGCCTAAGCCACAAGGACGAACGTCAACGTCAAGCAGTTGCTGCCACATTGCTACGGCTTGCTCTTGCGGCATAATAATTTCGTAGCCTTCTTCACCGGTATAACCCGTGGTTGCGACAAACAAGTCGCCGCTAGCAATACCAAAGAATGGACCAATGCCTTCAAGCTTAGCGTTTAGCTCAGCGTCGAATATTTTCGCTGCTTTTTCTTTAGCGTTAGGGCCTTGCACTGCAATCATTGATAATTGGGGTAATTCAGTAACGGCAACTTCAAAGTTAGCAGCTTGGTTATTGATCCACGCCATGTCTTTTTCGCGAGTCGCTGAGTTAACCACTAAACGGTAGTAGTTATCCGTAATGAAATAAGTAATAAGGTCATCAATAACGCCACCATGCTCATTTAACATGCCGCCGTACATTGCCTTGCCTTCAACCGTTAGTTTGGCTACATCATTAGCAAGTAACTTGCGTAAGAAATCTTTCGCTTGCACGCCTTTAATATCAACAACTGTCATGTGAGACACGTCAAACATGCCAGCATCTTTACGCACTGCATGATGCTCTTCTATTTGAGAGCCATAGTTGATTGGCATTTCCCAACCGTGAAAGTCGACCATTTTTGCGCCAGCTTCAATGTGCTTATCAAATAAAACAGTTTGTTGAGCCATGATGGATCCTTAATGTTTGTTATCTAGATCACGTCGTTAGGAAACCCTTATTGACGCTGCCGATTTTTTCAGATGGCCAATTATAACTATTTTGTAACTTAAACGCCAAAGACATATTCTAATGACCAAACCCCCTTTGAGTTAGAAAAACTAATGCGAAAATCGACACCTAGAGAGGGTGTTATACAGATGAAATCAATTAAAGCCATAAGCAGTGCGGGGTGTGAGGTCTCGCCGAGCAGTTTACAATCTATTAACCAATTATTTTTTATAAATAAAGTTATTTAAAAGCCATTGTTGTTGGCTTAACCAGAGGAGTAGCTTGTTACACACGCTTAACTGTGTGCGACAGCTAATGTGACAAAAGGGCGCTTACGTTGATGTAATTACCCTTTTGGTCCAGTGGCTTATTGTTTAATGATCGGTTTGGCCAGCTCAGGCAAATTATCGGTTAGCCCCATGGCGTGGCGAATAAAAATGTCTTTAATCGGATCAATATGGTCAACAGCGACTAATGCTAAGTCTCGTACCAGCTTTTTAACCGGGTTGCTGCCGCTAAATAAACGCTTTAGCCCTTCCATGGTTGCAATCATTTGGGTGGCATCGGCTTTGCGCCAGCGCTCGTAACGGCGTAAATTAGCCAGTTCGCCAATGTCTTTACCTGCGTTGTGATTGGCAAGCACCTCTTGCGCCAGTGCCGCGGCGTCGAGCAAACCAAGGTTAACCCCAAGCCCCGCTAACGGATGAATGGTGTGCGCCGCATCCCCCACTAAAGCAATGCGTTGTTTAGCAAACGATCGAGCGTAGCGCATTTTTAGTGGAAATATTGCGCGAGCTGATTTTAGCTGGCAGTAACCAAGGCGATTATCAAAAGCGGTTGTTAGGCGGCGATTAAATTCAAGTTCGTCGCATTGTGCCAGCTCTTGCGCCGATTCGGGCGACAGTGACCAAACAATTGAACAGAGGTTTTGCTCAGGGCTGTTGCCCTGTGCATTAGCCAAAGGTAAAAAGGCTAACGGGCCTTCGGGTAAAAACACCTGCCGCGCGGTTTGTTGATGCGCTAAATCGGTTTCAATCGTTGCAACCAAGGCGTGATGATCATAATCCCAGCTGGTTAATGGAATATCGGCTTTAGTGCGCAACCAAGAATTTGCACCATCGGCGCCAACCACTAATTTTGCGGTTAACGACTCAGTGCCGCCCTGCTCGTCAGTTAAAGTTAACCAAGCTTCTTTGTCACCAAACGCCACACTTTGACACTGATACGGATGATATAACCGAATATTTTCTAGCAGCTCGGCTTGTTGCCATAACGCCGACTGAATCACCGAGTTTTCAACGATAGTACCAAGCGATTGACAACGCAGTTGCTGCGCGTCAAATGCAATTTTACCGAAACTATCGGTGTCCCAAACTTCCATCGCCCGATAAGGCTGATGACGACTCGCCGTAATGCTTGACCAGACATTAAGCCGAGTCAGTAAATTTTGACTCGACTGACTTAACGCGCTTACTCGCATGTCATGAGCTTGGGGTAAATCTAGTGACGGTGTTTTGGTTTCGACCACCGCAATTTTCAGGTCACTGTCGGCTAAGGCACAGGCCAGCGCTAGCCCCACCATGCCACCGCCAACAATCGCCACATCAAAAGATTGAATATTCATTTGTTATTTATTTCCATGGTAAAGCTATAGACAATTAACGAGCAGGTGGCAAAGCAGCAGCTTGCCCGCGCCAGCCTAACATTTGGTGTGCCACTGGCCGTTTTAATGTGCCAAAACAACTCGTGAGCTGTAACGCAACATTGCGCCCAAACACTAACGGCCAGTGGTTATTTGAGAAGATTGACACCAAGCCACTGGTGGCCAACACCGTGTGGTTGCGATCTAACTCGCGTGCTTGGCGATAAGTGTCTAACACCTGAAACTGACCAATGTCTTTTCCTGAGGTCACCGCCGCCGTAATATCACCAACAAGTTGCGCAACATCGCGCAAACCTAAATTAAAACCTTGGCCAGCAATTGGGTGTAATGCCTGCGCCGCGTTACCAACAATGGCAACCCGATGATGCACCAGTTGACTCGATAACGTCACCACCAGCGGATAACTTGCTCGCTGCCCCGTTTGTTCAAACGTACCAAGCCGATAACCAAAAGCCTGTTGCAACGCACTCAAAAAATCGGCTTGAGGCAGCGCCATTACCGCCGCCGCTTTGTCGGTCGCCATCGACCAAACTAACGACATTCTGCCTTGACTCATCGGCAATAAAGCCAGTGGGCCTTCATCGGTAAATCGCTCGTAAGCTTTACCAAGATGTGGCACAGAAACCGTAACATTGGCAATAACGGCCGACTGATTAAACTGGCTTTGCTCGCTGCTAATATTAAGCAAACGCCGCACCATTGAACTGCCACCATCAGCGGCCACCAGTAACGAAGCTGACAGCTGTTCACCGCCTTGCAAAACAACATTAACTTGCGATTGCTGTTGCTCAATCGCGACAATGCTATTGGGACGAAACCAAGTGATGTTATTCTTTTCAGCTATTTTTTGATGTAATAACTGCCCGCTTTGCGCCAATTCAACCACATAACCTAAGGCGGGTAATTGATAATCGGCAGGCGTAAGACTGGTGCGACCAAAGTGGTGACGATCGCTCACTTCAATGTCAGCAATCGCAGTGACTATTTTTTTGTAATCGGCCCACAAGCCCAACTGCTCTAGTATTTGGCGCGAGCCATAAGACAGCGCAATAACCCGGGCATCGAACCCTGCGTGGCTGTCATCACTGATCGAAGCTTCAATAATTGCGATCTTAAGCGAGTGATTATCACCTAACAGATAACTTAAGCCCCATGCCAGCGTTGCGCCTGCCATGCCACCACCGTTGATGATTAAATCAAAATGTTGTTTGTTGTCTGCCACTTGTTTAAACCTGTCTCTTTGTTCTCAAAATCTAACATAACGTCACTGCTAAGGTGACGTCGGCCTAGCTAGTTATCGTCCAGAAATAGACATCCTTGTCTGTTTCTGAAGACACTACTGTAAAACGTGGTTTTACTTCGCTTTCATTTTCAACAAGTTGAAAATGTTGGCACATCCCTGTACCACATAGCCAGTGTCCTGCTTCGCAGTTTCTGGATGAACACTAGCTAGGGGCCATTAAGGCTTCGATATCGCTAATGGTTTTAACCACATCTTTGCTCAACACCTCGTTGCCACCGACCGTTACTAATAAATCATCTTCAATGCGCACGCCAATGCCGCGCCATTTAGGGTCAACGTCGGCATCAAGATCAATGTACAAACCGGGTTCAATCGTTAGCGTCATGCCGGGTTCTAAAATGCGACCTCGATCTGCGGTTTTATAATCGCCAACATCGTGCACGTCAATGCCAATCCAATGGCCTATCCCGTGCATGTAAAATTGCTTGTACGCTTGGTCGGCCACCAGCTGATCAAAATCACCGTTAAGAATGCCTAAGTCGAGCAAACCTTGGGTGAAAATAGCAATCACCTGATCTTGTGCGGCTTTAAGCGTGGCGCTAGGTTTGATTATGTCAATCGCGGCCAATTGCGCCTTAAGCACTAATTGATAAATTGCCGCTTGCTCGACAGAGAACTTGCCATTAACCGGAAAGGTTCGGGTAATATCGGCCGCGTAGCCTTGATATTCACAGCCTGCATCAATTAGCACTAAATCGCCGTCTTTCAATACCGACTCATTTTCGGTGTAATGCAAAATACAGGCATTATCCCCGCCCCCGACAATAGTATTGTAAGCGGCAAAACGCGCGGCATTAATGGTAAATTCGTGCAATATCTCTGCTTCGATCTGGTATTCAAACATGCCAGGTTTAATAAAAGTCATTGCGCGGGTATGCGCATTGGCTGAAATAACCCCAGCACGGCGCATAAGCTCAACTTCTTCGTTTTGTTTAAACAACCGTAATTCATCAAGCACTATACGTAAATCAATGTGCGTGGTCGGTGCGCGCCAGTTTTGGCGAGCGCCAGCGCGTAAACTGGCCATTAAGGTCGCTATGGTCGCGTCATTATCAGACGACTCGCCGTGACAGCTATAAAAAGTGTCACAGCCATTAACCAACTCGGGCAGTTGCTCACTAAGCTGACTAATTGACAGCGCCTGTTCAACCTCAAGTTGTTTAACGGCTTGTGCTTGGCCTAATCGGCGGCCATGCCAAATTTCTTGTAACTTATCTTTATCGCGATTAAATAACACAGTATTGGTCAAACCATCTTTTTTAACCAATAACAGCACCGCATCGGCCTCGGTGAAACTACTGAGGTAATAAAAGTAACTGTTTTGTCGAAAATGATATTCGGTATCATTACTACGGACTTTTTCAGTAGCCGCAAAAATAATTGCGGCACTGTTGTCTGTCATTTGTTCGAACAGCGCCTTACGACGCCCGCTAAAGAAAAGTTGATTGATCATTAATGTAGTTTCTTCTCGGTTTTGGAAGCCTTAACATCGGCATCGGCTGTTTCAGGTCGTTGAGGTTTTTGGCCCAGCTCACTAAAACATAAAATCGCGCTCACGCGAACGTATTCAATAATTTCTTCTAAAAATTGCTCAGCTTCTTCGCCGTCTTCAATTTCTGAATCAATTTTGGCAATCTGGTTCAAGTCAGCCAGTGCTTCTTTGACATCTTTTGACATTTCTTTGCCCGACTCATTGCCAATCGCCAGTCCGGTCAAAAAGCTTTCGGTCCACTGGGCTAATGATTTAGCACGTTCGTTAAGATATTGCTCATCGTCTGCCAGCAATAACCGCACTTGATATTCTTCAGCTAAAAATTCGCCACGCGCGTTATCAAATGCTTGCTGCATCACTTTTTTCAAATCGATTGGCAATGCAAGGCCGTCGTTCATTAAATCATTAAAGGCACCGTACCAGCTGCTGTCTTCTAAACTAATGCCACCACAAATAAGGCCACAGACAATACCATGGCACTCACTGGCTGTTGCGCCAAGCTCTGCCATCTTTACACTGCTGGTTAGTTGTTGCCAAGTTACTTGAGTCATTTTGTTATCCTAAAACTGTATTATCTTATCTGGCTATTCTATCAGCTGGTTACCGTGCATTGAACCCAATTTTATTAATCTATAGCCGTCATCATTGAAACCATAGTTATAAGATCAAATACATCGATGTATTTCACCAAAGGTCGCCGTAAACGACACTCAAAATGTTTCCACAATCTGGTATCTACGCCTAAAAACAACTATCACTGAT
The DNA here is from genome assembly GCA_013214945.1 of Gammaproteobacteria bacterium. NCBI lineage: Bacteria > Pseudomonadati > Pseudomonadota > Gammaproteobacteria > Gammaproteobacteria bacterium. Next base: position 9,897 of record JABSRT010000016.1, on the reverse strand, counting down.
AAAACATCAGCTCATGCTATTGCATACTTAACTACTTCACTGTAATTCCCATGATTTAGGGGCTAATAATTTAAAGCCACTAAATAAATGTGCCGATAAAATAGACAGTTAGCGTTTTTTGTTACTTGTTAGACTAATATATCAGCATTTAGCCATTAACAAGACCGCCGATCTGGAATATACTAAATTCAATTCCTGGGGTGTGCGTCAGTGGGCTGAGTTCCCGAGCCAATATACACACCCAGGGTGTCAATCCCTTTGCTTTTGCGCAAGCCCGGCATGTACCGGGAAGCCTACGGTGATGATTGACTCCCGCCTTGAACCCTACGGTTCGAGGACCAAATGTCTAACAGCGGCACTCTGGGAATTAACTATATCCTTCAAGATTGAAACCTTTGTATAAACTCCTGCACGCTTGATTACCTTAATGTAAATATAATGCTTTTTGAGATGACAACTTGGCCATTCACCTTGGTTCAAAAATCCTCTACACTAGCCATAAATCTCTTTAGCAAGCTTAATCCAATGAATCGAGCAGCAACCCCAGCACCGTTACGCCAACAAATACGCCAACAAGTGCGTTTATCGCGTCAGCAACTTAGCCAAACCGAGCAACAACAAGCCTCGCAGCAATTAGTTAAACAGCTGATCGGTCACCCTAAGTTACAGCAGGCGACCAAGGTTGCTATTTATCTCGCCAATGACGGTGAACTCGATCCAATGCCCTTAATTGAGGCTTTATGGCGTCAAGGCAAAGAAGTCTATTTGCCACGGTTGCACCCTTTTAGTGCCGGCAATTTAATTTTTATTCGCTATCAGGCTAATTCGCCGATGGTCAGTAATAAATACGGCATTAAAGAACCCAAACTTGATGTAACAAAACTTTGCCCAACCGCGCAGTTAGACATTATTTTTACCCCATTAGTCGCTTTTGACAGGCAAGGCAATCGCATGGGCATGGGCGGCGGTTATTATGACCGTACCTTAGGCGCTTTTTCGCAAGGCCAAGGGCCTTACCCAATTGGGTTAGCGCATGAGTGCCAACAGGTAGATAGTTTGCCAATCGCGGCTTGGGATATTCCACTGCCGCAAATTATTACGCCAAGCCAGATCTACAATCGTTAACACTAACTGCAACAATAATGCTTAAGCCACACGCACTGCGCTAGCAATACATATCGTTTATTAGGAATTTTTTTGAATCAACTTCCCGTTAGCTTGGTCCTAGACCAATTAAATGCCGCACTGGCCAGTCATAATCAAGTATTACTGCAAGCCCCGCCCGGCGCCGGTAAATCAACCTATTTACCGCTGCAGCTATTACAGCACCCATCGTTTGCTGATAAAAAAATTCTAATGCTTGAACCACGCCGATTGGCCGCGCGTAATATTGCCCGCTATATCGCCAAGCAACTGGGCGAAAAAGTGGGTGAAACGGTCGGTTATCGCATAAAAGGCGATCATCAAACGTCGAACACTACTCGATTAGAGATTATTACCGAAGGTATTTTGACCCGGATGCTGCAACAAGATCCGGAACTGGCCGATGTCGGTTTAATTATTTTTGACGAATACCACGAGCGCAGCATTCATGCTGATACTAGTTTGGCCTTGTGTTTAGAGATTGGCGATGTCCTGCGCGACGATTTACATTTACTCGTCATGTCAGCGACCCTAAATGGCGAGCAAATGCAGCAACTGATGCCCGATGCTGTGGCGATTGAGTCGCAAGGTCGCTGCTACCCGGTTGATCTGCACTACAAACCCCGCAATACCAAACTGCCTTTGCCACCGCAAGTCGCCAAGCTAGTTAACATAGCGCTGAGTGAATATGACGGGAATATTTTGGTGTTTTTACCCGGCGCCAGTGAAATAAAAAAAGTTGCGAGCGCTTTGGGCCAACAGCCCGCTAATATCGATGTGTTGCCGCTGTACGGTCAGCTCAGTCAGCAGCAACAAGACCAAGCAATATCGAGCACAGTGCCCGGGCGCCGAAAAGTGGTGCTAGCGACTAATATCGCCGAAACCTCAATAACCATTGAAGGTATTTCACTGGTGATTGATAGCGGCCTAGTGAACAAGGCGGTCTTTAATCGTCATAACGGCGTAACCCACCTTAAAAAAGAACAGATATCTCAGGCCTCGGCCGAGCAACGCGCAGGCCGTGCTGGTCGCGTTCAGGCTGGCCATTGTTGGCGCTTATGGTCGGCAGAGCAGCAAAGCCGCCTCGCAAAGTTCGACCAACCACAAATATTGGTCAGCGACTTATTGTCACTGGCTCTTGAACTAGCCAAATGGGGCGTGCAAGACCCAACCCAGTTACGCTGGCTTAACCCGCCACCAACACATAATTTAACCCAAGCTCGCCAGCTCCTCAGCGAGTTCGGCGCACTCGACAGCCATGTTCAATTAACGGCGCACGGTCAGGCTATTTATCAATTTGGTACCGATCCGCGCATGGCCCACATGATGTTATGGGCAACCAAGCAACAACAACCACAATTGGCGGCCCTAGCCTGCTATTTAGCCGCGGTGTTAGAGCAAGGCGGTGTTGTAGCCAACCAAATAGACATTAGCACTCATCTTAATCATTTATTAAATGCAAAAGCACTGTCTTATACCGACAAACAAATTATTAGCCAAGCTAACAAATATCGCCAACGCCTCAAGCTTGATAAGCGCCAGTTTAGCGCTGACAGTCAGCTGTGCGGTTTGTTGCTGGCTCAAGCTTTTCCCGATCGCATCGCTAAACGCCGCCCTGATAATAGCAATAGCAATAGCAATAGCAATAATAGTGGTGATGAAAAATATTTATTGGCCAATGGCTTTGGCGCCAGTGTACCGACCCACAGTCACTTTAGTCACGATTACATCGTGGTTGCCGACTTAATGAGTTTTGAGCAAGGCAGCTTTCAAAGTGCCAACGAAGGCCGGATATTTCTTGGCGCTGAACTTGATCTCAGCCAGCTCGAGCAATACAGCCCTGAACACTTTAACGATCACGACTTATTGCAATGGGACGACAAAACCAACAAGGTTCGAGCGCTAGCACAGCGAAAAATAGGTAAACTTACCGTAAGCGAGCGACCACTCACCCAAATAGACCGTCAACAGCTGGAATTAGCACTGATGGCCGGTATTAGATCCAACGGGTTAAAGTATCTTGATTTAACCAAAAACGATAACCAGTTACTGCAGCGACTCAACTTTGCCCACCAAAGCGATCCCGCCCAGTGGCCAGACTTTAGCGAAAGCTGCTTGCTGGAACAGTTATCACAATGGTTGTTACCCTATTTTAATGGTGCCAAGAAGCTGACCGCGCTCAAACAGATTAATGTTAGCGACGCCCTGCTTTCACGGTTAGATTGGGCCAAGCAGCAACAATTGAATCAATTATTTCCAACTCATTACCAAGTAGCGAGCGGTTCTAGCATTCGGCTTGATTACAGTGATAGCCAACAGGTTAAGCTTTCAGTTAGAATTCAGGAAATGTTCGGCATAATGAACAATCCGGCAATTAGCCAGGGTAAAATAATACTATTAATTGAACTGCTGTCTCCGGCGATGCGACCGATTCAGCTGACGCAGGACTTAGCCAACTTTTGGCATGGCAGTTACCAGTTAGTCAAAAAAGATATGAAAGGGCGTTACCCGAAGCATTATTGGCCTGAAGATCCGGCCATTGCAATGCCAACGACCCGAGTTAAAAAGCACATGAACTCGCCCACTAAACGATAAATTAGCGACCCGCAGTCGCCCTAAAAGTAGCCACTTAATGACCAGCAAAAAAAAGACCAGCACTACAGCTAAAGCAAAAGCTAACAAAAAAGCACTATGGCGTAAAAAAGCGCTAAAGTTCGTCGCCAAATTAAGTTTTATTATGGTGGTGGCTGTGGCCAGCTATGGCGTATATCTTGATGGCAAAATTGACCAAAAGTTTGCCTATGATCACTGGAATATTCCCGCTAAGGTCTACGCACAATCAATGACCTTGCGTCCGCGCCAGTCAATTAGTCGCGATCAAGTGCTTAACGAGCTAAAACAGCTCAATTACCGGCGAGTTGGCAACCCAAACTCGCCGGGTGAATACGCAATTTCAACCACTAAGATTGATCTTTATCGGCGCACCTTTAGTTATGTTGATGGCGACACCCCATCGCAACGGACAATGTTAACTTTTAAGGGGGATAGCTTACATTCAATTGTTAATCATGGTGAAAAACAAGCGATTGCTCAGTTTAACATTGAGCCAAAACTGTTAAAACGCTTAAACAATGGCAGCACCGAAGATCGCATATTTGTGCCGCGTGAACAATTTCCAGAATTGTTAATTGAAACCTTAATTCATACCGAAGATCGCCAGTTTTATAGCCACAATGGCATTGCACCAGTCTCTATTTTACGTGCGCTTGTCGCGAACATAAAAGCAGGCCGCACAGTGCAAGGTGGCTCAACCTTAACTCAGCAGCTGGTTAAAAATGTCTTTTTAACCAGTGAGCGCAGTTTATGGCGTAAGGTTAAGGAAGCCTATTATTCGGTATTAATTGAGCTGAAGTACTCGAAAGATCAGTTACTAGAAATTTACCTCAACGAAGTATTTTTAGGCCAAAACGGTGCCTTAAGTATTAACGGTTTTGGTTTAGCCAGTGAGTTTTATTTTGCCCGCCCGATCAATGAATTAACCCCAGCGCAAACCGCGCTGTTAGTCGCGATGATCAAAGGCCCGAGTTATTACAGCCCTAAACGTCAGCCAAAGCGTGCCTTAAAACGCCGAGATTTTCTGCTACGCCAAATGCTCAAGCAAAACTTCATTAGCGTTGGCGAATATCAAACGGCGGCAAAATCGTCACTGGGCTTAAAAAATGGCATTGGCAGCAATGGCAAATACCATGGCTTTATGTCTTTAGTAAAACAAGAATTATCCCAACGTTTTAGTCAGGATTTATCCCAAGCCTCTGGCCTGTCTATTTATACGACGTTAGACACCAGTACCCAACGCTTTGCCCAGCAAAGTTTAACCAAACGGGTTAAACAACTCGAAAAGTCAGCCAAAACATCGCATTTGCAAGGCGCTGTCGTTGTGACCGATTATCGAACCGGCCAAGTAAAAGCATTAGTCGATGGCACCAACGCTAACTATGCTGGCTTTAACCGCGCTCTTAATGCGATTCGCCCAATCGGCTCATTAGTTAAACCCTTTGTATATGCTAGTGCGCTAGAAAACGCCGGTCAGTTTAACTTAGCGACCATGCTTGAAGATAAGCCACTAACGTTAACCGATGGCCATGGCCAAACTTGGCGCCCGCTCAATTATGACAAAAAGTACCGTCAGCAAGTCTCATTAATGGACGCATTAAGTCACTCTTACAATGTGCCAACCGTTAATTTAGGCATGGCAGTGGGGCTAGATAATGTAACCTTTACCCTAAATAGAGCTGGCTGGAAAGATGAAATAAAGCAACTGCCCTCAATGTTATTAGGGGCAATTGAAGCCAGTCCGTGGCAAATAAGTCAACTTTACCAAAGCTTGGCCAATGGTGGCGAAACTAAACAGCTGCATACTGTTATCGCGGTTATCACTGAAAGCGGCGAAAGCTTTTATGGTTATAACCCTGATCCCGTTCAGGCTATCAGCCCTAGCGCCGCATTCCTCACTAAGTTTGCAATGCACCAAGTGACTCAGTCGGGTACCGCCAGATCATTACGCTGGCAACATCCAAACAAAAGGCTGGCGGGTAAAACAGGCACGACCGACGATTTACGTGACAGTTGGTACGCCGGATTCGACCATAACGAAGCCACCATTGTTTGGCTTGGTCGCGACGACAATAAATCAACGGGATTAACCGGTTCGTCAGGCGCGTTAACGGTTTATAGTGAAATGATTAAACGGCATGGCGCGCAGTCTATTTCGCTCGCACCGCCGGGCAATATCGTTTCGGGTTACTTTTCAAGTGTCACGGGACGGCCATCTGACAAATATTGTAACGATGTGGTGCAGTTACCTGCGTTAGAGTCGACTTGGCAGAACACCGAATCATGCTATGCCGCGCCAGTAAAAGCCGCAAAGTCAGTATTTGATGATTTTTTAAGTTTCTTTTCTAACTGATGATCGAAGATAGAATAAGGTAAGTGAAGTGATAAATTCCCGATATTCAGACGAACATCGGGGATTTTTTATCGGGTTTTCTTCGAGCCTTTAGTTACGGCAATGGTTTCAAACACCGCTGACATAACAATTAACGCGCCACCAATATACACCATAGAGCTTGGCCACTGGCCAAGAATAAGTGCAGCTAACACCACGCCATAAAGCGGTTGCAAGCAAGAGATTAGCCCGGCGGTTTTAGCTGATAGATTCTTAAGGCTGTTGGCTAAAAATGAATGTGGCAGCGCGGTGAACACCACTGACAGCAATAACAACAGGCCAAATTCACCCAACTTGCCATCAACCACCAAACCACTCATGCTCAGCGGATCTAATTCAAGAAATGGCGACAACATAATAGCGACCACCAAGGTTTGATAAAACATTGCCTGGGTGCCTTTGTAATGACTAAAGTAACGCTTGTGCAAGACGTTACGCAGTGCAAACAAGAAACCAGAAAACACCCCAATCGCAATGCCAAGGGTGGTATCGTTGCTCACATCAAGTTCGGGGATCAATAAATAAACCCCAACAAATACCGCCAGCGCGCATAAAATGTCACGCTGATGGGCTCGGGTTTTATTAAATAATGGTTCGAGAAAGACCGTGACTACCGGATAACAGAAAAAAGCTAACATACCAATGGCGACATTAGACAACTGCATCGCCATAAAATAGGTTACCCAATGCGCGCCAACGATCAGGCCTAATAGTAGCGCCATCAGATAATCTTTGCCGCTGTTCAGCCTAAGCCGATCGCCTTGATACTTAATAATAAGCATTAAGGCCAGCGCAGCAATGGCGGTACGCAACATGGTAATGTCGAGCGCCGACCAAGGCAACAAATGAGAAAACAACGAAGTGCCGCCAAATAACAGCACCCCGCCGTGCAGCTGAATTAAACTACGCTGATAGTCATTCATCGAGTGTCTCTGATTATTGGTCTGAGGCGGCCGTATTATTTAAGCTTGCCATTGGCTGACCAAGGCGAGTGACAGTGCCAGCAACTAAGTGCGGTTCAAAGTGCGATAACATGTCATCGCCAAATAACATCACAACGGTACTGCCCAATTTGAACAGCCCCATTTCATCACCTTTTTTAAAGGTAATCGCTTGCTCACCATCGGCTGGGTAGTCCCAACTGTCAAGCTGGTTTGACGGTGGTGTTACAGTACCATGCCAAGACGTTTCAATGCTGGCAACAATAGTTGCACCGACCAATACCATCGCCATTGGGCCAAATTCGGTATCAAAAATTGCGGCAACACGTTCGTTACGGGCAAATAAACCCGGCACGTTGGCGGCTGTTAATGGATTGACCGAAAATAGATCGCCAGGTACATAAACCATTTCACGCAATGTCGCGTCCATTGGCATATGAATACGGTGATAATCTTTAGGCGCTAAATAAATAGTCGCAAAATGGCCATGATTAAATGGCTTAGCGCGTGACTTATCACCACCTAACAAGGTAAAGGCTGAATAATCGTGCCCTTTGGCCTGAATAATCCGTCCCGTTTGCATTGGACCTAATTGGCTAACACAGCCGTCAACCGGCAACACTAAGTCAGTTTGGGCAATTGGGCGTAAACCTGGCTTTAATGCTCGGGTAAAAAAATCGTTAAAAGTCACATAGTCTTGTGGTTGCTCGCGCTCTGCTTCAGCCATGTCGACTTGGTAACGTTTAATAAACCAACCAATAATGGCGGTAGTAACCTTGCCACATTCAGCCGCTGCAAATGCGCCGGTTAAGCGTGATAGCGCATGTTTAGGCAAACAATATTGACCGACGATTTTTAATTTGTCACTGAAATTCACTTAAGTATCCTTGTAAGCAAAGTATATAAAGAAGATTACTCTGAGCCAGCTATATGCCGATTCGCTTTGTTATTTTCTAAAGAATCAATAATCCGATGGAAGTTGTCGAAGCGTTCTTGATCTATTATTTCATCTTCAACCGCTTGAGCTAACAAGCAGCCGGGATCGTTGCCATGTTTACAATCGCGGAATTTACAGCCACCCAAATACTGTCTAAACTCGATAAAACACCAAGCAATGCGTTCGGGATCAATATGCCATAAACCAAACTCACGTACGCCAGGGCTGTCAATTAAGTCGCCACCTTGGGCAAAATGCAACAGTTTAGCGGTGGTAGTCGTATGAGTACCCAAACCTGAGTTTGCTGAAACATCACCAATGACCAATTCAGCATCGGGCATTAGTGCGTTAATTAAAGAAGACTTACCAACCCCTGATTGACCAACGAATACGCTAACCTTCCCGTCGAGCATGCCGTTAATAGTCGCTACCGACTCGCCAGTATGACTTGATAACATCACCACTTCATAACCGAGCTGACGATAGACTTCCAGCATCGAGTCAAGCAACTCTAAACCTTCGTCATCGAGCAAATCGATTTTATTGAGCACGATAATCGGTTTAATTTCGACATTTTCAGCCGCCACTAAATAACGGTCAATAATCTGACTTGAAAAAGCGGGTACCACCGATGACACAATAAATATCTGATCAATGTTCGATGCAATAACTTTTACGCCATCGTAATAGTCAGGTCGAGTTAGTTCAGATGTTCGTTCGTGCACGGCTTCAACCACGCCACTAATGCCAGAAAAGGTTTCGTTGCCTTTACGCCAAACCACCCGATCGCCGGTCACGATCGAGCCAATGGCCCGGCGCAAGTTACAACGATGAACGTTGCCGTCGTCAGCTTCAATGTCAGCGTGCTGACCATAACGACTGATCACTAGTCCATCTTCTTGATCGCCTAATTGATTGTCTTGCCACTCGACATTACGAGATTTTTTCTTCGATGAAGACAAACGTTTGTCTTGGTTACTGCGAACCCGACGTATTTGCCCTTTCGTTAACTTTTTTTGTTTAGCCAAAGTAGTATCTTAATTTATCGTTAGTAATTCACAAAATAGGCCTAATCATACTATGGAAAAAGAGAAATTTCCTCTACTATAGTGACGAACAGTTAATAAGGTTATAAATAGCGCAAATGCCATCTCACAATAAAAAACAACACAACTTAGTTTGGGTCGATCTGGAAATGACCGGATTAAATCCAGATCACGACAAAATAATCGAAATTGCGACCATAGTTACCGACAGCCAGTTAAATACTTTGGCCGAAGGTCCGGTGTTAGCGATTCACCAAAGCGATGCTGCACTTGATGGCATGGATGAATGGAATACTACCCACCATAACGCCTCGGGACTTGTGACGCGGGTTAAAGCCAGCACGATTAGTGAAGCCGATGCTATTGCACAAACCCTCGAATTTTTGGCTCCTTGGGTTGATCAAGGCGTTTCACCAATGTGTGGTAACAGTATTGGTCAAGATCGCCGTTTCATGGCACGCCATATGCCAGAGTTAGAGCAATATTTTCATTATCGAAATATTGATGTCAGTACCATTAAAGAGTTGGCTCGTCGCTGGAATCCGAAAATGCTCGACGGCGTGGTAAAAACTGGTGCCCACTTAGCATTAGATGATATTCGTGAATCTATTGCAGAATTACGCCATTATCAGGCCAATTTCTTCAAAATTTAACCAGTTGACACTTTTTTTGTAAAAAGAACTTGCAGCGCGGCTCAATTTATTTATAATGCGCCTCGCTTGCTTAGACAAGCAATTGAAAAATCCAGTGCGACTTTAGCTCAGCTGGTAGAGCGGAACCTTGCCAAGGTTCAGGTCAGGAGTTCGAGCCTCCTAAGTCGCTCCA